>DQUB01000046.1 GCA_015662475.1 Pyrodictium sp. | reverse complement strand
GCGTGTCTAGATGGTATGGTATTGTGTATTCCTATATAAGTGCTTCTTTATACAAAACAGTATACTCGACAGTAAAATGTATAAAAAGCAGACAAAAACAATTCACAATACAACTACACTTTATAAACGAAAGACTTGTATTTTTACGTGTCCAAATCCTGCTGCTCTTCCTGTTCCTGCTCCCATGATCATTGCATGTGCTAGGATAAGGTTTGCTTGTTCAATTTCTTGTTGGGTTATGTTTTGGTTTATCATGTATTTTGTGTAGCCTATTAATGCTGGTAGGAGTTTTTTCTCATATTTGTACCAGGTTATTTTTGTTGTTTTTAAGGCTGCGTATGTTGGCTGTAAGACCTTCTCTACTATTTTTATAAGTTTTTCGTATTTTCTTTGGTTTCCTTGTGAGAGTTCAAGAGCGTTTACTGCGAATATGTACGATGGTGCTGGTAGTAGAGGGCGGTGTTTTGTTTCTCTGTTCCAAGGGTTTGCTGGTATGGTTGGTGTAGCCCAGATTGCCTTGATGGCTATTGTTTTTCTATCTATTATCGTTGGCGGGTTTGTAGTATCTAAGTGGGCCGTTTGGCTTATTTCAACTAGTCTGATTGCTACTGGTTCATTGTGGTGTTGTATTTCTATGCCTCCTGCTAGTATGGCTAGTGCTTTGCCTAGCTCTTCTATTGTTTCTTGTCTTGCTCCAAGGTAGGCTGTGTAGGGTTTGCCTGCTTCTAATGTTACCAATTTCGGGGGTTTCTGAGGGTTTAACGTGTGGGGATAAAGTGCTCTAGTCTTTGTGTCTTCGACAAAGAGTGCTGTTATGTGTATTGGTTTAGGTGGTGCTCCTCGTTGTGGTTGGAAATACTGTTCTAGCCTTGGGTTTGCTTTGATTAGAAGTGTCTTCAGAAGTTTTGCTGTATAGTCGTTATAAACGAGTCTTTGTGGGTACTCGATAACAAGCTTTATCTTCCAAGCTATGTAGAGGGTCATCTATTTGTCCCTCAGCATGCTAAGTATTCTTGCCAAGGTTTTGCCTTTACTTGATGCCTTACATTCAACCCTTCGCCCTTTACGTCTACAGTCTATTAGACCTTGAGATTTTAGTATTGTTATAATTCTTCTTATTGTGACCTCGTCTTTTGAGAGAACTTGTGCTAATTCATTGTAGGAGCTAGGTTTTTGAGCTAGTACAGAGAGCACTTGAAGTTGCGTAGGCCCTAGACCCTTCATGGCCAAGTGTAATGTGTTAACGTCTAGCTTGTGCATTTCTTTTGTCTCCTCATTGACAACATAGATTTTGACTGTTTTTGACAATATTGTTGCAGCAAGAATCCCAGCTAATATAACAGCTATAGCAACTACACGTTGTCCTCCACCAGCGACAAACCATAATACATGTTCGTCTTTTCTATCTCGCACTTTTTCAAGTACTAATGCAATTATGTCCTCCAAAGACCTACTATTTACATCCACTACACCTACATCATATTTTATAGGTAGTGCTGTGAGTAACGTTTTTATCAAGCCTATAACTTCCTCAAGCCTCTTCTCAGCATAGTCCGATAGTGGTTTAGACACTATAAAGACGGCTTCAACAACGTCACACTCTCTAGAAGCTTCAACAAGCGGCTTGAGCACTAACTCTACAGTCCATCCAAGACTAACAACAACTAAGCACCTGTTCAAGAGAAAGTGAACACCATAAATAAAATTCCTCTAGTCAGCCTCTTATTTAAGTACCTCTCTACCCCTCCTGGAGTAGCTCTCTAAAACCTCCCATCAAAGAATAGAGGTGGCAGAAAAGATTGCTACCACAACAACACACCGCCGATCTCAGACTAACAAGTCTCCTAGCACAACTCTATGAAGTTCTCCTCTCAGACAAGTGGAACACCGTTAGGCTTACAAGAGCCAAACTGAGAAACTGGGTCACCTACTGGCACCATGGTGGAACAGTCGCAGCCATAGCCTACAAGCTCTGCAATGCCCTCCGAGAAGCCTGCAAGGGAAAAGGCTGTGGCAAAGTGATAGAAGATATCGAGGACAGATTTGGCGGGTTCGAAGACCTCTGCTTTGTAGCTGGTTTTCTCCACGACCACAACAAGCTATTCAAGAACCCAGACCAGCTTAGAGAGCTCCTAACCGACATTGTAGGGTATGTTGGCGTGGAACTATACTTCGGGTCGGAAGAGGATAGAGAGGAACTCCTAGAAGCAATAATGGCTGTGGCAGAAGCCACCGAGGGCGGGCTTACCGGCCGCATAGAGGGTATGGGACTCTCCATACTCTGGCCTATCCTAATGACCGCAGACTACCTAGCATCACAGGAGAGTGTCAGTGATGTAGAAGAGCTGGTCTTCGGCCTAGCGGGCAAAGCCTACTCGGATGCCTACCAACTCCTCCGAAGGCTCGGTCTAGTGATAGGCACTATAAGCGTCGGCACCGGCAACCTCTTGACAGCTATGGTCTCAAAAGACATTGTAGAAATACTTAGAAACAGAGGATGGGAACCCCTAGCAATATACTATGATGGTATTGCAGTAGTTGGCGTAGAGAACTCCAGCACTAAATTGACACTTAGGGAAATTGCAGAGGCATTTACAAGAGAACTCAAGAATGTAGCTATAGAGATTGACGAGAACAAAGTCAAAACACTGCTTGGCAAATTGCTAAAGAGTAGAAATGAAGTTGCGGCAGCACTTGAATCGTTCGTGAAAGCTAAAGTTGCAGAGAAGAGCGTTGATGAAGAAAGTAATCCAAAGAGGCTTGTTGCGCTTATAGCAGCACTTCATGCGCTAGATAAAATAGGATTTAAGAAGGTCTACGAGCTAGCATCTAGGAGGCTCGCTGGATATCAGCCTGCAAAGCTTGGAGCACAATATATCGTTGGCAAAACAACATTTGCAAAAGACTTCTTAGACGGCTATGGAGTTTCAAATGTTATGGAGCTTCTAAGAAGACTTGCGATAGAATCACCTTTCCTTTTAACAGACCTTATAGCAAAGATGGCAGCAAAATTCGATAAGACAAGAAAGCCACGATATTCAAAGAAGCTGCTAGAAGAGTTGCTAAAAGCAAACAGTTTGCAACCTAGCCTTGCTGCTAGACTTCCAGACAAAGTTGGCCTTATCTATTCTCTTGCACTTTCTCTTGCAGCTAGAGTAGTTATAAAAGAGGGGCCAGAGAAACTGGTTGAAATTGTTGAAAAGATATTTGGCATTAAGGATGTTGAAAGAGTTGTTGAAGAATTTGCACTAGACTATGTTACTGGCAGAGTTTCCGGTACAATTGTTGTACCAGATAGGCCTTCAACGATCAACGATGCCGCTGGCTATTGTGTAGTGTGTAGAACTCCTCTTAGGAAATCATATGTAGAGGGAATGCCGCTATTCAAAGTGTATGGCGATGTTCTTAGAGCCCCTAAGGGTGTTGTTGAACTGTGGGTTTCAGATGATCCACCGCTAGCTGATCTAGATGCTTCTTCATCACCTTACGTGATGGCTAGAAGAATATGTCTTGCATGCCTTTATGAGGCTTCCCGAATAGGTGGCTTCTTTCCACCACTTACAGTTTATGCTCTTCACCCAGCGGTTGCTCTGGAGCAACTTGTTCTAGAGCAATTGTTGTTGGAGGCGCTGAATGAGGTTTTCGCTAACAGAGAGTATAGGATAGATAAGGCATTCGAAAGCGTATACAAGACGCTCAAGAAGGCTCAGAAAAGAGAACTTAGCGTAGAACAGCGTATGGTTATAGACTATCTTGGTGCCAGAATGCTGGTTCCCTTTCCCTTCAAGGAGAGAGAAACATCGATGTCTATAACAGTATCTAGGGCTTCCAAATTCTACGCTTTTGCCGGCCCAGTACTCTACCTGCTCGGTGGTGGACAGCTAGCTGTAGCCTCTAGCCTTGCCGAGCTAAAGTTACTGTCTCGAAGACCAGTGTCAGCGGGCATAGCGCCAACTTGGCTTACAACAATTCTTGAATTATTGGAAAGAGGTGTTAGAGAGCAAGCCGAAAAAGTACGCAACACTTATCGTGCTGTTGTAGACGCACTTCTAGCCTACTACCACAATCTAACTTCTTTCAGGCTAGAAGATGCAGATGAGGCTTATAGTCTGTTAGAAGCTGTCTCTGCAGACCCCATAGTTGCTCTTCTCTACCCACTTATTCTTGTCCGCGAAGAACGTGATGGGAGAAGATATTCTCCAGCTCCCTACTCGAACGTTTTCTTCCACGTACACCGTTTAGAGGAGGTGCTTAAGTCCTTGGGTGTGCGTGAGAAAGGCCTCACAGACCACCTATACCTATACGCTGTAACCTTGTACTGCTCCTTGCCTCCACAAACTAGGCAGAGCATCTCAAAATATCATGTGCAAAGTCCTCTTAGAGAAGCTCTAAACATACTCCTCGACTATAAAGGTGTACTAGACAGTAAGAGTGTAAAGAGGCTAGCAGTTGACAACGCGGTGTCGGTGTTGAAGCGCAGGCTTGCCCCACAAGGGTTATCGTTAAAAGATGATGCTGAGAGCAAAATCCGCAGGGCTATAGAAGGTGTGCTAGATGCACTTGAACCTACACTATCAGCACTAGCTCCCAGTAAGGCTAGAAGGCTTGCAGAGGCGGTTCTAGATTCAGCATATGAGACCTATAGGATACTCAGGCCAGAAGCTTGCACAAAAGAGGAGGAAAAGGTTAAAGCCTAAAATGTTTTTCAATATGGGGTCTCTCACTTCCATGCTCTCTCGAATGTATAGACATGCTTGCACGGGGTGAGTCTCCACATGAGTGTGTTAGAAGATGTTGCCCTCAAGCTCTTTGGAAAAGATGTTTTTTCCAAGCTTAGAGATGAGAAGTGGTTTGTTGCTAGAGAGAAGCCTGATCGTCTTCTGGCTGTGCCTAGGAGACCTCGCGTTGCAAATGTCTTTGTGGTTGTTGAGGCTCAGAGTGAGCTACTGATAAGACATGAGGGGGCAGACGACTTTACAGAGTTTGAGGTTGCTGGGCGCAGTGTGCCTGGCATACTAAACACTAAGATGCAAGCTGTTTGGAGGCGCACAATGCTCGGCATTCAATATGACTACTACGAAAAACGTGGGAAAAACCTCGTGGGCACCATTAAGGGGAAAATCGCTGACGAGAAGTACATTGCAAAGCTTAGTAGCTGGGTTTGCTATTTAGCACCGCGTGCTAGGTCTGCGGCCAAGAAAGAGGTTGAGGTTATTGAGCCGCACTGTACAGTATGCCCGAGCTGTCTAATCTTCGGCTATGCGGCGCAAGAAGAGGCTGGTATGTATAATGTCAAATCTAGAGTTGAGGGTGATGTATACTATGGGCTTTGTACGAGTGCTAAATGTGTTGTACAGCGTACATTTAACGCTGTAGACGATGTAACCAAGACAACCATCTATGGAGGTGGCGAAGAGAGAACAGGTGCACTTTATAGATTAAGTTTAATCGAACCTGGCACAGTCTTTGTGGGAAAAGTAGCACTTCGTGATATGACGCTAGCAGAACTGTTGCTAGCTCTCGTGGCACTTGCAAGGATATCACGTGTTGGTGGAAGACAAACACATTTCGGCAGGATAAAAGTGTATGTGCCAGCCATAGTGTTCAGCGGATTTGAGAAGGGTAGCGGCTATGAAGTAGCCCAACAACTTCTCAGCAAAGGCATTGAGAAAGCCAGTCTTGAAGAGGCGCTAAACACCGTTACAAGCTATGCCCGCTCAATAGCCTCTAGCGAAGACATAGTCTTGGTAAGTCGCGATCTAGCTGATAAGTTGAGGAGCTTAGAGCTAAATAAACTATATGATATCGTGGAGCAGGCTTGGCTAGACGTGCTAGTATTTAAGAAAAGCCTAGACATGTTCGCCTACTCTTCAACTGGCAAAAAGCGGTAAGGGTGTTGGAGGAGGTCTCTTGGCAAGGTTTAGAGTCTATAGAGTTCGCTACGAGTTACACGGTGTACTCATGTTCAGTAGTGAGGTTAGACCAGCACTTGGTAGAGCACGTGGCACGCTTGAGGTTACCGTGCCAACCATACACAATTACCCTCTAACATATGCTGTAAACGGTAAGAGTGTTGAAGCCTATGCTGTAATTCCATCTCTACACTATACACTTGTAGGGCTTGGTAAGAGAAAAGTAGAGCTAGACTACCCAACCGTTTTCGAGACACTCGAGAAGCTGGTAAAGGGTGAAGAAGCTGTCTATGCTTTCCCTGCACGTGCGATAGACGTGCACTATAAGAAATTCTTTATGTCTGCTAAGGGCATGTGTTATGCTGAATACCGTGGAAACCTCAAAATGGGGTTCCCTCGTACAGTCACACATGTTGCTCTAGTGCCACCAACAAAGCTAGAGGGCTTTCTCGTCGCAAGCGGGAATATTGCATTACCGAGAACCCTTTACCTTAGAATAGGGATGAAACGAATGGGGCTATTGAAAGCTAGACTTGAAGAGCTCAAGATAGGCAAGCCTCTAAACGAACCAGCTTGGACAACACACCCCGTAAACCTCTATGACACGAAGAGGTTCGGCTATGATGTCGAGTCTTATGTTAAGCTCCTCGAGACACGCTCTAAGCCAGGTTGTTGCCCTGAGGCATCCATAATAGCGTATGCTAGGGCTAAAGGTCTTTACAGGGTGTGTAGCACAAAGGAATGTTGGCTACTTCCACTACCTAAGATGGGAGGCTAGAGCTTGGGGTTTGAAACCGTTCTTGAGATCTCACCTATTCGGGTCGAATCTGGCAGTACTCGAATACGTTTTTGCAATCGAACCCTCAAGCTGAGACGTTTCCAAGAGGAGGTCGTAGAGGTTTTCAGAGAGTCAATACGTGGACGCAGAGAACATAGTGGTTTTCTACTCTCCTTGGAGGCGCCTACGGGTGCTGGCAAAACACTGACTCTCTTGGCACCTCTTATAGCGGCTGTGCTGGAGGACATGTCTCCTGGTCATGGTTCTATAGGTGTGTACCCGGCCAGGGAGCTTGCTTGGGACCAGTTTGAGAGTATTGCTTCTCTCCTAGAAAGGCTGGGGTGTAGAGAAGAAAAGCTCGAAGGTATAGGGGGTTCAGAGTATGTTCGCGCCTACAGTGTTCGTCTGGGGGACGGAGATGCCAGGAGAAAGCTCGTATTAGCTTATGTTACAAGCGAGAGTATTGAAAAACTCTTAGACGCGTGTGGCGGAACTTCGAAACGCGAAGCATTGGAAAAGCTCGCTGATCTACTCGTTTTCGGACGATTTCAAGGGGAGCCCTCGATAGTCTTTACTGTGCCTGAGTACCCGTACCTGCTCTTGGAGGCTGCTTATCGCGATTTCCATTCTGCTGGTTATTGGATCTCCGAGGTTGCAAGGTGTTTCTCGAAGGCGCTGTCTGACAGTGGGTTCTCTCGGGACGCGTTTATCGAGTGTGTATGGAGTAGTGGAGCGTTGCGAAGAAGTGATGCAAGGGAATATCTTAGACTTTACACGTCGCTCGTTGGCGACACAATATTCTTTGACGAGTTCCACGCGTATGATAGTCTCTCGCTTCCAGCCTTTCAAGCACTGGCAGTGGCAGCTCTTGCAGAGCATCGGGGAAAGGCTAGAATAGTGATCTCCTCCGCAACACCGCAAGACAAAAACATCGAGCTGGTAAAGAAGATTGCGGAAAAGCTAGGCTACAAGGTATACACAATTAGAGCGAAATGGCCCTCGAAGGGAGACCATGGAGACGTTGTTCGTAGAAGCACAAGACTTGTGATACACTACTATGTGCCCACTAGAAGCGGTGCCGTTGCCTACTACGAGGCACAGAGAAAGGTTGTTGATGAGGCTCCTAGAATTGTGAAAAATTTGCTCGAGAAGGCCCGTAAGGTCGTTGTGTTTGTTGATAGGGTTTCAAACGTCTATGCGGTAGCAGAGAAG
>DQUB01000155.1 GCA_015662475.1 Pyrodictium sp. | reverse complement strand
CCATCTGGCGTCTGGATGCTTGGCTAGTGCACCTGTACTTGTGCAAGGAGGGTCTATGAGCATTTTATGTGCCTTTATTCTAGCTAGAAGCTTTGAGGCGTATCGTGCATCTGTAATGATAGGGTGTATCGAAATATAGGTTGATGTTCTATTAGCAAGCTCTACAAGTCTAGCCATTCTATCTGGATAGATTTCTAATGCTATTACAGTTGCAAGATTTCTGGATAGTTCAGCTATATGCGTTGTTTTACCGCCTGGTGCAGCGCATAGGTCAACTATTATTTCGCCAGGCTGTGGATTGAGAAGTATAGCGGCAAGAGCAGATGGCTCATCTTGGGGGACAATAATACCCTCTTGCAACAGTCTTTGACGGTTATAGTCGAGCCCTCCCACATACCTTATGACGTATGGTACACGCTTACTAGCCCATACCTTAACTCCGCTACTTTGAAGCTCTCTAACAACTTCTTCAACATCTTTAACTTTTAATGTGTTAACGCGAAAGCCTAGTGGCGGTGAAGCGTTTAAAGCTGTTATAAGATCTTCAAGTTCTCTATCGTCCTTTACCAGTTTCGAAAACAGTTTTATGAGCAAATATGGCATCTTGTACCTTAACTCTAGCAGCTCTTCTTTTGAGGGTTTCCAAGGTCTTGTGGCCATCTTCTCAAAAGCAGTTTCAAAGAGTCTAGCTTGCTCTGTACCACATTTTTCGGACAGGTACTGTTTAATACACTTTCTAAATGCTTCTATCAACCTTTCATCTTTAACGCTGTCAAACTGTGTTAGGTAGGCAGTAAGTCTAAGCGCCATTTTAAGTTCTTCACACAGCTTGTCTACATTGTTTTTCAAAGCCCAAGCAACAATCTTATCAAGTATCCCATATATTTTGAAAAATTTGTAGATTATTGCTGTAAATATTCTATCCTTTCTCGTACCGGCAATGCCGTAGCGGGCAAAGACAGTCCTCTTGGCTACCTGGAATGGCTTAACTTTTTCACCTTCAAGTATAGCTTCAAATAGGGCCTTGACGTCTTTACAGTTAAACGTTAGGTGTTTAGTCTCAGTGACTCTACCCCTCCTCATCATTTCGGTGCCGCCTATATACATCATCGCTTAAAGTATGGGTAGCACCATAAATCAATGGTGTTTATTTGGTCGCCTATAATGTCTTATTCTTCGTAGGGCGAAAAAGATTGCAAATACTTGTGATTGGATGTGGTTCAATAGGTCTTTTCTATGCTGCATACCTGGTTAAAGCTGGATATAATGTTACACTTGCATGTAGAACACTAGAGCAAGCAAGTTTGATCAATAATGAGGGTATTATTGTTGAGCATGGTGGAAGAATAGAAGTTGCTAAGGTTTCTGCAACAGTAAGTGATGCCGTGCAGAGAGGGCGATACGATGTTGTTATTGTTGCTGTTAAGGCATACCATGTGCCACAGATTGTCGACGTAATAGTTAACGCTATACCGCGTCAACGAGATAGCTTGATAGTGAGTGTACAAAATGGACTTGGAAGTCTAGAATTTCTCGAACAAAGATTTGGTAAACATGCAGTTGCAGCAGCGGTAACCTATTATGGAGCCTATAGACTCGGCCCAAACCATGTAGTATTTGTTGGAGGTTCAGGAATCAAACTTGGTCAACATGATGTCCAGAGCAACCTTCTTAAAGTATTTGCTTCGGCGTTGAAAAACGCTGGTTTAAACGTAGAAATAGTCGAAGATATAGATGCTTGGCGTTGGGATAAACTTATAGTGAATGCAGCCATAAACCCAACAACTGCTCTATTAGGCGTGCCTAACGGCTACCTTCTCCGAACTCCACACATCGTCCCCATCATAGAGTGTGTTGTTGGAGAAGCAGTTAATGTTGCGGAGAAGCTAAAGATAAAATTGCCACGTGACCCATTTAAAGCTGTTTGGGAAACCATAGAAGCTACTAAAGCTAACAAATCATCAATGTTACAAGATATAGAAGCTAGAAGAAAAACGGAGATAGAGTACATCAATGGTATGATAGTTAAAAAAGGTGTTGAAGTTGGCGTTCCAGTACCCTGCAACTATACACTCTACAATTTGGTGAAGAGCTTAGAAGATGTGTTGGGGGTGAAGAGCTAGATTTAAAGTTTCACCTCAATATAGAAATTATCTACAACATCTCTACATCTATTTCTTATCGTAGCATCAGTCATCCCAATAACCTTGGCAACCTGAGACTGGTTCTTCTTTTCATCAAGTAGTATCGATGCAAGATACACAGCAGCTGCAGCAACGGCTTGCGGAGGTTTGCCTTGTGCTATACCAGTTCTAATCAACATGTAGACTATTTTGTTGGCAAGAGTTTCTACTGGCTGGCTAAGCCCTAGCTTAGAAGCTATTTTTGGCACGTAGAGTTGTGGATTGTGTGTTGCAAGTTTCACTCTTAGACTAGCAATAAGCTCGCGATATGCTGCCCACACACGCTCTCTACTAATACCAAGCTTATCTGCAACTTCCGTGATTGTGATTGGTGTACGGTTTAGTTTTGCTGCTATTACAAGCGATGCTGCAATATACTCGTAGAGATTGCTCCTTCTAAAAATTTTGGATTTAGAGATATCGCGTAAAAGCTTTGCAGCATTCTCAACAACTTGTTGTTTAAAACCTAGTCTAGCTGCAATACTGTTTAACTCTGATAAGAGTTTAATTAACCTTTCATTACCACTTCTTCTTAATTTAGCTTGGATTACAGCTAATTTGCGGCCACGTTGATCACGTATGCTTGCCCTAATAAATGTTGTAATACCTCTATCATGGACTCTCTCAGTTATTGGTGCACCAACTCTACTTCGCCTATTAACATCTTCGGCATCAAAGGTTCGCCATTCTGGACCAGAATCAATAATTGTATCTTCAAGCACAATACCGTGAACTACACAAACAAACGAGTTAGTGGCTGGATCCCATTTAACATACTTAGAATGGCCACATTTAGGACAACATGGTATTCTCTCATTCATTGCTCTTTCCTCCCTCCACTTTCCCTCTTCCCCCCCACCCTGGGGCCTTACGGGCTTGGGGCCAGCTCTGGATCTCGGTCTCCCCT
>DQUB01000200.1 GCA_015662475.1 Pyrodictium sp. | reverse complement strand
CCTGTTGTTTCTGAGAGAGTTGCTGGGCTAGCGAGAGCTGTTAGAAGCTTGGCTCTAGGCTTTCTAGAAAACATTGTCTTGTGGCACGAGAGAGACTTGAGTAACAGTAGTTTTGAGAGGTATTCTATACCCCACCTCCTCCTAGCAACAGACCAGCTACTACTTGACACGATATGGGTTCTCGAGCACCTTCACGTTGATGTGGATGCTATGAGGAGGCATGTGGAGGAAAACGCATGGCTTTTTGCGAGCGAGTGTTTCGTCAGAATGCTAGCGCTCAAAGGTGTTCCACGTCATGAAGCACACCGTCTAGTCTGGGAAGCCTATATGAAAGCCTATGGTGAGAAGGGCGGGGAAAAGCTGGTCATAGAGGTTCTTAGTAGGTGGCTTGACGAGCACGAGATAGGAGAGTGTTTGGATCCACGCAGACAGCTTGGCAGCTATAGAGAGTTGATAGATCGTGCTCTCTCCTACGCTAAAGACCGTGTTGGAGGTGTATGTGGTTGGGCTTAGACGTTGTTGTAGGCGGGTTCTTTGGGGATGAGGGTAAGGGGAAGGTTGTAGCCTACATTTCTCTAGCCTATAAGCCGAAACTGCTGGTTAGAACTGGGTCTGTGAACGCTGGCCATACGGTAGTCTATCGTGGGAAAAGGTACAAGCTACGGTTAGTGCCAAGTGGCTTCATATACCCTGACGCAGGTCTTCGTATTGCTGCTGGCGCGCTTATCAGGCTGGATGTGTTTTGGGAGGAAACTCGCAGGCTTGGAGTACTCGATAGAATCAAGGTTGATGCTAACGCTGGTGTTATCGAGGAAAAGCATGTGGAGGCTGAGCGGAGAGATGCTCTGCTAAGTAGCGAGATAGGCTCTACGTTGCAAGGTGTTGGTGCTGCTATGGCTGATAGGGTTTTGAGGAGGTTGAGGCTAGCGCGAGACTACCCAGAACTCAAACCATACATTACAGATGTTGCGCTAGAGGTTAACGAGGCTATTGAACGTGGAGACTATGTTCTAGTGGAAGGCTGTCAGGGTACCTTTCTAAGCCTCTACCACGGCACATACCCCTACGTTACAAGCAGAGATACCACTGCTAGCGCTGTACTTAGCGAGGTTGGTGTTGGGCCTAAGAAGGTCTCGAACATCATAGTCGTATTCAAATCCTATGTTACGAGAGTTGGTGCTGGCCCACTACCAGGCGAGCTTAGCGCCAAGGAGGCTGAAAGGCTTGGCTTGATCGAATATGGTACTGTTACGGGTAGGCCTAGGAGGGTTGCCCCCTTCAACTTCGAACTTGCTAGAAGAGCTGTGATGTTGAACTCTGCTACAGAAGTTGCTTTGACGAAAATTGATAAATTGTTCCCTGAGGCTAAATGTGTTAGAGAGTGGGATAAGCTTCCCAGAGAGGCTCGCCGCTGGATAGAAGATGTTGAGGATAAGATTCGTGTTCCAGTCACCCTTGTAGGTACAGGTGAAGAGGTTGAGTGTATGGTTGATAGGAGGAGAGAGGTGGGAGTAGTTTGAGAGACTATGATGTTGCTATTGTGGGTGGTGGTCCAGCTGGCCTATTTGCAGCCTATGAGCTAGCCTTACACTCTAATGGTAGGCTTAAGATTGCCTTGTTCGAGAAAGGCCATCGTGTGGAGTATAGGAGGTGTCCACTTCAAATCCTCTCGAGGAGTAGGAGGTTCCAAAGACTGGCAAAGTGTACTCAGTGTCGCCCATGCCATATCATGTGTGGTATTGGTGGTGCTGGTGCTCTAAGTAGCGGGACTATAAACCTAAGGCCAGACATTGGGGGAGATCTCGACAAGCTTGTTGGAGACTGGGATCTCGCTATGAAGATGATAGAGTATGTGGACAGCATCTTCGTCAAGTTTGGTGCTCCTAAAGACCGCTTGTACGTTCCCGATCCCGAGAAGACAGTGGAGCTTGAGAGACTTGCTGCAAAAGCTGGAGCTAAGCTCATACCTGCAGCTCAACGCCACATTGGGACGGATAACACGCCCAAGGTT
>DQUB01000165.1 GCA_015662475.1 Pyrodictium sp. | reverse complement strand
CAACTCTATCGACAACCTTTCGCTTAACAAGCTTTCTCTTCAACAACTCTTTAACCTCACTAGCTGAAACAGTCTTTCCAGCAAATTGGTAGTACACCATAAACACTTTCTCCTCATACCCAACCTTAACCAAGTCTGGCTTTTTGACAAGCACTGCTAGGAGGTCTAAAAGGTCTAGCTTAAGCCCCTCAACCTCTCCAAGTAGAACAGATGCTCTTTCTTCAAAACCACCCGCCGATGCCACTATAGCCTCAACACCCCGCATCTTCACACAAGAGCAACACTTTATCTAAGGTGCGGTCTAGAGCCTAGTCTGCGGAGAGAAGCCAATGTTGAGACACAAGACGTACGTGTTGTTGCTAGTATTAGCCATAACACTTGTTTTCACAGTCCTTCCAAGCAATGCTATAGTGTTGAAAAAACGAGTTGGTATAGTGTTGAACACAACACATGTGCTAGCTGACCTAGAAGTGCTAGCTGCAGTAGCAGTGGTAGATAGGGTAGCTATACCGCCAATGGTCGAATACGTGGTTGAGCCGACAGGCCATCTCATACTATTCCTCGGCCAAAAAATTGTAGTACAAGACTTGGCGACTAAGCAAGAGAAGGTGCACACAATAGAACCACTATGTAGTCCTATAGTGCTAAACAACTCTCTAGGAACAAAACACATACTATTGGTTTGTGCAAACAACCTAGCCTACCACCTAGACTTGGAGAATAACCAGCAGTTCTACGGCCCATACCGACTCTTAGAAGCCCACATTGTTGGGGTTAAGCGTGTGGGAGAATACACCATAATAGTCCACCGTGACGGCCTTATCGCTGTCTATAAGAGCTCACTAGTAGATCCATATAAGACGATAAAACTTCCTGTACAATCAGACATAGGTGAAGCGCACATCACCCAATCAAAGGGCAACTATACAATGCTTATAGCCGTGACATGCAAGCTGCAGAATAGCTGGTTTGTAGCAGTAGTAGATCTAAACACGAGCTCGATAGTCTACTCTTACGAGTCTTCAACTCCACTTGTAGCAGCATATGTTGTTGACGCGTATTCGCCCTACAAGTTTAAACTGTTAACGGTAGAGTATAGCAATGGTGTTGCAATTCTCAGACTCGCTGCTATAGAGGGTTTCAAACCGGTTCTACGGGTGCAAGAATACATACGTTTGCCCGCTAAACCCCAAGCCTACCTATACACCATTGATCAGTCCTACATACTATCAGTAGTTGGTGGTGGTGTAGGCCATCTAGTAGATGTTTATCCGGACAAAATGCTTGTAAAGTCTAGGTTTGCGTGGCACTATACTCCAACAGTTAAAGAATATGTTCCAGTGATCATCCACAAAGGTCGCGAGTACATTGTTGCTGTCGACCATGATGGCTTGAAGCTGCTAGATTCATCAGGCATGCCCGTATGGTATGTTGCTGCACCCTGTAGAACCCCATCACTAGTTTACGGTTTTAGAGACGTGGTTGTAGTGGGGTATGATGGTAGGCTTGTTGTAGTGAAACCAAAGCAAGAGTTTTTCGAGAAACTTGCACTATTGACTATCTACGCGCCTAAACTCTACATAAGCATTGCGAAGAAGACGTTCACCCCCACAATACTCGTCTCAAAAGTGGATGGAAATACGAGCGTTAGTGTGAAAGGAGAGAAACTATCACTTCTCCTACCAATTGCAAGTTACCATGTTAAGGTGGTATATGAGGAGCTCGGCATCACACATACCATACATGTTACCCTAGAACCTCCAGAGGTAAGGATTGAGACACCTGTTAGAATGGCTAGCTATAGTATTTGCGTTAGAGGGCTTACAGATCCTCTCCACCTACTACCCCTAGACAAGCCTTTAGCAAAAACAGTGGTGCAAATTTACACAGTTGAAGGTGTAAAACTTGGCGAAATTAGAACAGATGATAGTGGATGTGCTCGAGTAAGTCTACCATATGCCAGCTATCGTGTTAGAATTGATGCACCAGGCTACATTGGAGGCATATTCGATGTTTCTGAGCCAAACACCGTCATCTACTTAGAGCCTAAACTTGTACCGTTAGAGGTGAAAGTTGTAGATGCTGTTACAGGATACGAGATACCCGATGCAAGAGTGGAACTGGTCGGGTTTGGGAGGAGAGTTGTTGTCCCAGCTAATAGCCGTTTAATGGTTCCTCCAGGAACCTACACCCTCCTCATATCAGCTGAAGGCTATGTGCCGGAAAAAGTAGAGATGGTAGTTGGAGAGCCAGAGGTAGTTGAAGTACGCGTAGAGCCTTCTACAACAGAGATACGTGTTGTTGATAGTTTGACAGGTCAACCCATAGACAAGTTTTACATAAGCATTAACGGTTCAACCATCTACGGAGCTAGCTACTCAGTGTCAAAGGAGGCTAGACAGGTGGTTTTCCTAAAACTTCCTCCAGGCTACTATACCGTAACAATCTCTGCTAAAGACTACAATGTGAAAGAGTTCATGTTGAAGGCTCCTACATCAAAAACTGTTAAGCTTGAACCAAAACTAATGGTAATTGTAGAGAGACAGGTTAAGTCTGTTTTCAAACTAGTGGTTTCCAACTCAACTCTCATAACAGCTATCATTGTATCTGTAATTGCCGCTATTGTCATAGCCAGGTTTAGAAGGAGAATTGGAAAAGTTTTCGAGAAGGTTGCGAGAAGAGTTAGAGGAGCTGGCAAGGCTAGGGAGAAGAAGGAAGAGGTATTGGAGGAGCTTAAAAAGCTCATTGAGGAAGCCAGCATTTAAGACCGTTTTAGAGCTGTATTGGCTCAACAGCTTATAGGGGTACGCCAGTGTATCTCTTTGTGGGCGCCTAGGGTGTTGAGGTACGCAGGGACGTGCTGAAAAGGTGAAGAGAGGTGGAGCGACCCCGAGCCCTAGGCGCCCAAACCCACTCCTACTATACCGGTTAGAGGAGGGCTAGCACTTGCAAAGACTGTTATCATTGTTGACAAAACAAAAATATTTAAAGTTTCTTAAATCTGTTTTCCGTAAAGATCGTGAAGAAGCTACTTCAAAACCTGTTCTACCCCGCTCATTTTTCGAATTTGCTGCCGGCAAAATTGCTATTGACGAGATACTTAGGGCTGGCTACAACATAATCGAGTTCTATCCCGTTGAAACTATGGTCAAGGGCATCAAAGTTTATGCTGCGATAGCCGAAAAGGAGGGTGAACTCTACTACCTACCTGTAGAGCCTAAGCTTAGCCCGTTTGAAGAAGCTGCGTTACGCCGTATAATCATCGAGCTTGTTGAAAGATATGCTCCAAAATCCTTTGATCTAGCCCGTTCACCACGTCAAGCTCTTCTAAACGCTTTTGTAGAAGTTCTCATCGATACAGGCTTGCACAAAGATCTCAGCAAGAACTCGATAACAAAGATCCTCTACTACGTGTTGAGAAACTTGCAAGGTTATGGTCCAATAGATGTTATGGTTCGAGACCCCTACATCGAGGATATCAGCATACCAGGTGTCGGCAAAAACGTGTATGTTTGGCATTCCCGATACGAGAACCTTCGCTCCCCCATAACCATACCAGACGAAGAGCTTCTAAGAGAGATACTTGCACGGATAGCCACGCTATCAAACATCCAACTTACACCCATAAGACCAATAGTAGATGCTAGAACGCCAGAAGGCTTTAGAGTGAACATCGTCATAGAACCTGCAACAGAGCCTGGCACTGCAACCATTAGAAAGTTCCGCGCTGTACCCTTCACAATACTCGAACTCATAAAATATCGTGTGCTCGACGTGGACATGGCAGCGTATATATGGTATCTTGTCGAAAATAAGCGCAGCATAATAATCTTTGGAGCAACCGGTGCTGGTAAAACAACCCTACTAAACGCGATAGCTATGCTCATCCGTCCAGACATGAAAGTTGTAACGATAGAGGACACGAGAGAGATAACACTTATACATCCTCACTGGGTGGCTATGGTTGCTCACGAAGCTCCAGGGAGTATTACAAAGGTTACACTCTTCGACCTAGTTAAAGCAAGTCTACGACAACGACCAGACTACATTATTGTTGGAGAGATTCGTGGCGAAGAAGCCTACGTTCTATTCCAAGCTATAGCAACAGGCCATGGCGGTTTAACAACCATGCATGCTGAAAGCAAGGAAACGGCTGTTGCAAGGCTTATAAGCCCACCAATGAACATACCACCATTCCAGCTAAAGTTTATCGATGCTTTCATACACATTGCACGTGTACGTGTACATGATAGAGTTACACGCCGTATACTAGGTATCTTCGAGGTGGTAGATGTTGACCCTAAAACTGGGAAAGTGGAGTTTAACACAGTGTATCAATGGACTGGCGAAGCTACAGATACATTCGAATTTGGTGGTAGCATTGTTCTAGAGAGAATTGCAAAGCTTAGAGGTGTTACAACCAGCGTTGTTGAACAAGAGGTTGCAGAGCGTAAGAGAATCTTGGAAGAGCTTTTGAGGAGGAAAGCTTACAGTTATCAAGACTTTGCTAGAGAAGTACAAGAGTACTACACTTCGAGGAGGGTGGTCTAAACAAGTTGGCGACTCTAAAGACTCTTGTCGGAATATCCAAAAGTATATTTAGGAGGTTAGGTCTACCCCCTCTTTCAAACACACCACTAGAGCTTGCAGTATACCGTGTACTTCCCGGCATAAAACCGTCGGACTACGGTTACCTCCCCTACCTAATCATGCTAATCGTAGCAATTCTATCACTGCCATTATCCCTTCTCTTGCTAGGACTACTAGGCCTAGGCGTCTCCATGCTAATAGTCATGTTGAGTGGTGCTCTAGCCATAGTGTACCCCTACATGAAAGCTAGCAGTGATGCTAGCACTATCGACAAATATTTGGCTTCTAGCATCGGGTTTCTCGCAATCCTATCTGCAACAGGCAAAAATGTTGTAACAGCACTTGAGATAATCTATAGAGTGGAGAGAGTTGAGCCTATAAGAAGACTTGTACTTAGAGGACTCTACTACTCAAAGGTTCTAGGTAGAGACATTGTCTCAACATTAAACTACATGGCATTTATATCGCCAAGCCGCAGACTTGCACGCATATTAGAGGGGCTATCATCGTCTATAAGAACTCTTGGAGATCCAACAAAATTTCTTGTTAGCGAGTTTGAAAGCCTTATAGAGGAGAAAGCTTCGAAGGTTGAGAAGGCTCTTACAAGCCTGATCTACATTCTAGAGGGCTTCATTATAATGGTTATAATAGGGCCGGTTATAATTGTCCTTGTAAGCGTTCTAGGGGGCATGATGGGTATCCCACTAGGTCTACCAGCAGAGGACATGTTGGTGCTTACACTAGTCTTCCTCGTTCCCATATCAATGCTTGTAACACTCATAATATCGGATAGCATTGCAAGTGAGGTTGAAGCTGTATGAGGCTTGCATTCTACTACGAGTTTAGCGAACGTTACTCATATTTGATCATCTTCATGATCATATTTGTCGTTGCTATATCTACAGTCATAGCTTTTGCTAAAGGTGCAATCATCCCACCACTTCCACTACCCGCAGACTACGTATTAGCTGTTGTTGATGGCGGTATAAGCTCTATGATATTGATAGTTGCTGGCTACATAGCCTACACTTATGCAAGGTTCTTGGAAAGCATTATCGATAGCACTCCAAGACTTTTAGACGATATGGTATCAGCTATGAAGAGTGGAGCTAATTTTCTAGAGGCTCTCCGCACAATAGCAAGACTTTCAGAGAGGTATGGGGTTCTCGGCCACATACTTAGAAATGCCTATGCTAGAATAGAGGTTGCAGGTATGCCTCCTTCCCATGCTCTTGAAACTGCTTTGAAGGAGTTTCCACACCCCTGGCTTAGCAGGATAATATACATTCTCATGGAAGCTTACCATGCAGGACCTCAAGCACTAAATGTGTTAGAGGTTGCAACCCACTACTATACACGTATTCGCATTGTAAGGGAGCGATACAAGACGCTTATCAGGACCTACCTACCAGTATTCTTGCTGAGCTATTTGATGTTTATCTCACTCTCATACCTGATGATAAAGGTGTTTCTTCCAGGCTTTGCACAGTTGAAGATTGGAGGTCCAGGATTCACAATGACTGTGAACATGCAGCTAGTCAGCTATAGCTTCTACTGGCTAGGCTTCATTCTTGCTATTGGCATGGGCCTCATGTATGGGAAGATTGTCTGGCTTAAAACTAGTGCTGGTTTCCTCTATGCTGGTTTGATGCTCCTACTGAACACGGTCATCTATGCCCTCTTCATATTAGGGCCAATCACACTACCACTACCAGGAGCTATAGGACCTGCTCTACCACCACTACCAACTAGCGGTATTCCCTAAGGCTTTATTAGAGGCTCAGCGAGGTGGGCACGCACATCAAGAATGTTCGCCTAGTGCGTAACAACATCATCGCCATTGAAAGATGGCGTCGGCGCTGCGCGGTTCAACATCCCCTCATAGAGGGTCGGACCTTTCGAGCCTCCTCAACCGCCAGAGCATGTATTGGGGTGGCCAGCTGATATATGCTGTGTTCTGTAGGTATGAGTTTAGGGACATGTCTAAAAAGGTGTGAATAGTTTGTTTACCTGGTTGAGAGTCGTGATGAATTGTGGTTGTGGTGGGCATGGAGGAGGTCATGCAGCTCACCACGACCCTGAGAAGATTAGAAGGGCTTTAGAAGTTGCAAAGCAGTTGCCTAGAAAGCCTAAGTCTTCTGGTGTTGTTCGTGTTGCTGCAGGTTTAGACGAGCATAATGGTCTTCATAGCAGGGTTTCTTGGGGTATTGCTCACGCACCATACCTAGCTCTCGTAGACCTTGCCAATGGTAGAGTTGTTGACATGCTTGTAGTCTCAAACCCTCTTGCCAATATGAGGGGTGGTGTTGGAGTTGCTATTGCAAGATGGCTTGTAGACAACAATGT
>DQUB01000069.1 GCA_015662475.1 Pyrodictium sp. | reverse complement strand
GCTACACTATAGATGAGGCTAAGCCTGTTGTACTTGGCTCTTTTGAGGCAGGTGTAGAGATTGTGAGATGGGCTGCCGAAAACACTAGTCGTCTAAACGTACACCTATGCGGTGCTAAATTTAAAGATGCTGTGCAAATGAGGAATAGGATGTATAGAAAGGCTTTGAAAACAAGGTACGGGTTCGAGCTAGTTGTTCGAGAAGGCTTAGTAGAATTTATCGAAACATCCATAGACGATGAAACTGTGAAACTTGCTGAGATAGGCTACGGTCTAGTTCATGAGGGGGTATACCGTGGATCACCTTTACTTCCTCCCAACTCTACATGTTATAGAGTTGTTAGAGCATATCCTACCCGCAAAAGAAGGCCTAGGGTTGTTGAGAGAGAGTATTGCGGGGGAGAGGGTAGCGGAGAATTGCAAAGACGCCACCAAGACCCTTGATCTTTAGATAGGCTGGATGTTCCCGTCCAACAAGGTATATTTTAGACGAGATTCTATCTGCCATTTTCAACATCTTATCAACACGTTCTCTCATTGCTGGGTCGGGGCTATGTAGAAGCTCGTCTAACAATACCAGTTTTTCTACAGCACCTTGCTCTAAAGCATATTCTACATCATCGATTCCATATGCAACACGTTCAGGTTCTTTGACAATAAGCTTTTCAAACTCTCCAACAAGCTCGATAACCTCTGCAAGCTCAAGTTCTGCTAAAACTCGTCTTACAACACCCCTTCTAATAGCTTCATGTATTCCTGCAACGCCACCTACAGAGACAGTGTCAACAACTATTTTCAGCCCATCAAGTTCCTTTAGCTTCTCGACAACATATTCTTTGACAAAACCTGGTCCAACAACTATAACAGAACCTATACTTTCTCTCTTAGCAATGTCCAATACCCTCTTAGCAATTGTTGTGGTTGTCTGCACAAGTTTCTCACTTCTACTAGGATCATCCTTGCCTGGAAGTCGTAATGCTTCTTCGACAACTATCCTTAATCCCTGCTCTTGCACAACACCTATAGCATATTCGTCATAGTCAACTGCTACAACAATAACTTTTGACCTAAACCTACTCTTTTCAAGCTTTTCGAGAAGTTGACGCGGCCATCCACCCTCCTTAATAATTGTTATTTCCTGGCCCACATCAACTGTTATAGTGTGATGCTTACCTTTAACACCAAACTTTTCGGGTCCTTCCACCACAACACCACGTACTCTAAGTCTTGTACTGAATGGCTGAAAATCAACGTTTTCAACCCTTATTGTTAAGACCATAGGTATTCTAGACGATCTCCCCGACCCCCTCTCCCCAAACCTTACCTCTCTAAACGTCCTACCTCTCACTAGATCGCCAGGCTTTATCACAAGCGATAAAAGCCATATGTCGTCGCTAGATTCCGGTATAAGTTTCAAAACGCCATGCTTAGAGTCATATTCTACAATCTTCACAGTAGACACCTGGTGTTCCACTATCTTGCTATGCCAGCTTGCAAAAATAGCTACACCACCTAAAGAGAGTTTACCACAGGTACACGAGATCGAAAAACTCTCTTTCGAAGATCCTTACCCAGCCTGGTATCTCAGAGCGTTGTATAGTCTTGCCGGCAACCTCTTCATCGCTGCCTATAACGTGGAAGGGGAGATTATAGGCTATGCTGCTGCTGTACCAAAACGTGAGAGAGTATGTCATATAGCTAGCATAGCTGTTCACCCAAAGTGTAGACGTAGAGGGGTTGGACGTGCACTTTTAGAGAGTCTAGAAGAGCTGTGTGCTGCTGAAGGCTACAACGTATGCATATTAGAAGTCAGTTACACTAATTGGCCAGCACTAAACCTGTACCATAGTTCAGGCTATCGATGGTTTATGTTGATTCCAAACTACTATGGGCCAGGCAAACATGCTATCGCAATGGTTAAGCTTTGTCGTTCGCAAGTACTAGTAGAGGGGTAGCTTCTTTTGACCGAGAAGATCAAGTTTATGCTTCTCGACTCAAGCTATGAGGTTGTAGGTAGAGAGCCTATCATCATTCTCTGGGGCATAGATGAAAGTGGAAGACGAGTTGTACTTCTAGATAGACGGTTCCGCCCATACTTCTACGTTCTCCCTAAAAAGGATGCTAGTGTCGAGCATATCGCGAGCAGGATTAGAGCATTAAGCAAGCCTAAAAGCCCCATCATAGACGTTTCAATAGTCGATAGGAAGTATTTTGGTAGACCTAGAAAGGTTGTTAAGGTAACGACAGTGCTACCGGAGGCTGTTAGAGAGTATAGGGAAGAGGTAAAAAAGATAGATGGTGTTGAAGAGGTTTTAGAAGCTGATATAAGGTTTGCAATGAGGTACCTTATAGATAAACACCTTTACCCGTTTAGATGGTACGAGGTAGAAGTTGAGAGTAGAGGGAGACAGGCTGGGTATAGAGTTGAAGAGGTATACAATGTTGTTTCCGATCCACAACCAGCACCAGAACATAAACTACCGGACATGAGAATACTTGCATTCGATATTGAAGTCTACAATCGCTCTGGCAGTCCAAGACCAGAGAAAGACCCTATAATCATAATAGCCGTTAAAAACGATAGAGGTGAAGAACATACATTTGTAGCCGATGACGGAAAGAACGATAGAAAGGTGCTCATCGAATTCATAGACTATGTTCGCGAATACGATCCAGACATAATCGTTGGTTATAATAGCAACAAGTTTGACTGGCCATATATCATCGATAGAGCACACCATCTAGGACTGAGAGTTGACGTTACACGTAGAGTTGGAGCTGAGCCAACAACAAGCGTTCATGGCCATGTTTCGATCCCTGGTAGACTAAACGTAGACCTTTACGACTATGCAGAAGAAATGCACGAGATAAAAGTGAAAACTCTTGAAGAAGTTGCTGAATATCTAGGTGTTATGAAGAAGAGTGAACGTGTGTTAATCCCCTGGTGGGAAATCCCAGACTATTGGGATGACCCGAAGAAAAGACCTCTTCTAGTAAGATATGCGCTTGACGATGTTAGGTCAACCTATGGTCTTGCAGAGAAGATACTACCTTTCGCAATCCAGCTATCGTACATCACCGGCATTCCACTAGACCAAGTTGGCGCTATGGGCGTTGGTTTTAGGCTTGAATGGTATTTAAAGCGTGCTGCATACGATATGGGTGAGCTCATCCCTAATAGGGTGGAGAGGCCTGGAGAAAGTTATCGTGGAGCTATAGTGCTGGAACCGCTAAAGGGTGTTCACGAGAACGTTGCTGTACTAGACTTTAGCTCGATGTATCCAAACATCATGATAAAGTATAACGTTGGTCCCGATACTCTTGTTAGAGTAGGAGAATCCTACAAACCCGACGAGGTCTATGTAGCGCCAGAGGTTGGCCACAAGTTTAGAAAGCATCCACCTGGCTTCTTTAAGAGGGTGTTGGAAGAGCTACTTAGTGTTAGGAAGAAGATTCGTGAAGAGATGAAAAAGTATCCTCCTGATAGCCCAGAGTATAGGCTTCTCGACGAGAGGCAAAAGGCTGTAAAAGTATTGGCCAATGCAACCTACGGCTACATGGGGTGGCCAGCTGCACGCTGGTATTGTCGAGAGTGTGCAGAAGCTGTTACTGCGTGGGGGAGACAGCTCATACGCATGGCAATTGATTATGCTAAAAAACTTGGTCTTAGAGTTATCTATGGCGACACAGACTCGTTGTTCGTAACCTACGATGAGGAGAAGATAAGAAAGCTCATAGAGTTTGTTGAGAAGGAACTAGGTTTCGAGATAAAGATTGACAAGGTGTACAAGAGGGTCTTCTTCACAGAGGCTAAGAAGAGATATGCAGGTCTACTAGCTGATGGAAGAATAGACATTGTAGGCTTTGAAGCTGTAAGAGGTGATTGGTGTGAACTGGCTAAGGACGTGCAGAGCAAGATAGTAGAGATTGTTCTTAAGACTGGGGACACCGAAAAAGCGATAGAGTATGTTCAGAAGGTGATAAGAGAGTTGAAAGAGGGTAAAATACCAGTAGAAAAGCTCGTTATCTGGAAGACGTTGAGCAAAAAGTTGAGCGAGTACAGTGTTGAAGCAGCCCATGTTGTTGCAGCAAAGAGAATGCTTGAGAAAGGCTTTAAGGTTAGTGTTGGCGACAAAATAGGCTATGTCATAGTTAAGGGCAGTGGTAAGCTATCGCAAAGAGCCTACCCATACTTTATGGTTAAACCTAACCAGCTAGACGTAGACTACTACATAGACCATCAAATAATACCTGCAGCTCTACGCATACTGAGCTACTTTGGGATAACCGAGAGAAGGTTAAAGGGTGTTGCAGTTACGCGAAAAAGCCTCTTCGATTTTCTAAGACCGAGTAGCAGATGAAAAACTCAAGATTTTTGAGGGGATAACTACTTCTCAACAACTTAGCCTAGGGTGTTTCAAGAGTGATACTTGCATCATGGCGCAGCATTGCATGGCTTATTAGGCGAGCTGATGTCGTGCTAGAGGTACTGGATGCTAGAGACCCTATAAGCACTAGGAGTAGACGGTTAGAGCGAATGGTTAAAGCTCTTGGCAGAAAACTGATCATAGTCATAAACAAGTCGGACCTAGTGCCCAGAGATGTTGCTGAAAAATGGAAGAAGATTTTCGAGGACATGGGCTACTATGCCGTCTACATGGCAGCTCGAGACCATAAAGGCACTAGAGTGCTACGTCGCGCCATTAGAGAAGTTTCAGACACAACACCCACAATAGTCGCTGTAACAGGTTTTCCAAAAACCGGCAAATCTACAATAATAAATGCGCTTAAAGGCCGTCATGCCGCTTCAACAAGTCCAATACCCGGAAGCCCTGGTTACACTAAACAAGCACAATTATACCGTATAGGTGAGAACCTCTACATGATCGATACGCCAGGCATAATACCTGTCGAAGGCGGGCCTCTAGAATCAGTACTTCGAGGAAAACCACCAGAACAGCTTGAAGATCCTGTCAAACCAGCAATGATGCTTCTCGAGAGAGCTTTACGCTACAACCCACTAGCTGTAAAGGAGGCCTATGGCATAGACGAGACAGACCCCTACAAGATACTGGAGCTTATAGCTTTGAAGCGAGGATGGCGATACAAGACCACAGGTGAGCCACTAATAGAGGAGGCAGCTAAAGCTGTTATTAGAGACTATCACGAGGGCAAACTACGATTCTACGTACCTCCAGAAGAATACCTTGCCAAGATCCGCGAAAAGAAGAAAACATCTACGGGTGAATGGGTTTGAGCTCTCAATACCGGTACATAGTGATTACAGGTAGACCTGGAGTTGGTAAAACCACGCTATTCAACAAGGTCATCGAAATCCTCAAAAGCCAGAACATGAGAGTAGGCGGTTTTACCTGCCCCGAAGTACGTGAAGGAGGTGTTAGAGTAGGGTTTAGAATCAGAAGTCTAGACGGCAAGTATGAAGGGTGGCTTGCACATAAAACATTGTGCAGCGGACCTCGTCTCGGAAAATATAGGCTATGCGTTGATGAAGCTGCCAACGTTGCAACTCGAGCAGTCGAAGATGCTATTAGAGAAGCAGACGTAATCGCGATAGACGAGATTGGACCTATGGAGCTACGCATTCCACAAGTAAGAAACTCTATATTGAAAGCTCTTAGAAGTGGTAAACCAGGCTTGTTTGTAGCACATATGCGTTTAAACGATGTAGAGATTTTACCACTACTTAAAAACTATGGGATTTGGTTTACCGTAACAATTGAAAATAGGAATACACTGTTAGACAACATCATCAACAGCTTCAAAAACATCGTAAATCCCACTAAAACATAATAAGGCTCAAACTATAACTAATAATATTAATGCTTATTCACGGGCGGGATGCCCGCGCGTTCCAGCGCTGAAAGATGATGTTCGCGTACGACCTTCCGCCCCCGGGTACCGCCCGCCAGAACATATAACCCCGCGACAGCTTCACGTGTAAAGGGATGTTGTATGAACGAGAAATGTCGTCGTTATGTAGTCACGGTAGGCGATAAGGAGATATTCTTGAGCCCTGGCGTTATCGAAGTGCTACAAGAATACATACACAGGCCAATGAGCCTCGAAGAACTTGCAGAAAAACTTGGGCTTGAAAGTTGGGAGGAGGCATATGAGTTCATAAAGAGGGTTCCAGCATGGATAATGTGGACTCCAGTGAGTTTGTGGAGAATAAGATTGAAGGAAGAAGGTTGTCTAACTGAATGATGGTCTAAAGGTCTATCCTAAGATACTTCTTAATAACCTTCTTAGTCCTATCTATAAACCGTTCAAATCTTCTATCAACCTCTAGCGGAGCTGGATACTCCTCCTCTCTATACGGTTGTTCTTCCCCTTTCAAACCTGCAATGTAATTGGCTATGCCGCGAGGCAACACCCATAAACTGTAGCCTCCTTCTAGAACTGTTAAACTTAGACTGTAGCGGCGTACTAGTCTGCCAATATCAGCATATAGATTGAGTGTTGCATTGATGTCTGTAAGCTCGTCTTTCCAGTGTGTATCGAGGCCTAAAAGAACCACAATAGCTTTAGGCTTCATAGCATCTAAGAGGGGGCATAATACTTCGTCAAAAGCCCTATGGTAATGTTTGTCTGTTGCACCTTTAGGCATGACGATGTTTACTGTGTAGCCTAGCCCTCTCCCTCTTCCAGCTTCCTCGGGAAATCCTCTATATGGGAACATGTATCTAGGATCTTCATGCAAACTTATGTAGAGCACCCTATCGTCTTCATAAAATATTTCTGCAAAACCATCACCATAGTGTGCATCGAAATCTAATACTGCTATGAAATCGTAGCTGTCGAGGAGAGATGCTGTAGCTGCAGCTGAGTGGTTGAAAATACAGAATCCACCAAATCTTCTTCTACCTGCATGGTGGCTAGGTGGTCTAACCAATGCTATAACATGCCTACACCGTCTTGACGATAATAGTTCAACTCCATAGGCTAGCAGTGCAAGCGTTTCTCTAACTGCATGAATTGTTGTAGGTTCAATATACGTGTCTTCGTCAAGATACACAGGTTTTCTTACAGTTTTCAACCTTTTAAGCATGTTCTCAACATAGTTTTTGTCGTGTACTCTGTAAAGCATGTAGAAATGGTCACTAACAATGCTAACATCTATTTCTTCACAAACTCTGCGAAGATGTAGACTACGTTGCAACACTTTAATTCTAAGCGGATTTTCAGGATTGTAGTCAGGTGGTTGGTGCATTTGCGAACAAGATCTGCAAATTAGACACTTGATCATCTCACTACCGCGTAACAACCAACACTCTTCTCATATATAATGCCGTCTCTTCGCAACATTCTAATTGCTTCATCTACGAAAGACGATTCTATTCCTTCAGCTGCTGCTTTCTTGACTATGTTCTTTATCTTTGCACATCCTTCTTCACTTTCTTCTTCAAGCTCTTCTATGATTTCTATTATCCTTGACAGTTTCTCTTGTTTACTCCTAGGCTTGCCAGTCATTATAACGTCAATGTCTATCTTTCCACTTTCAACGTCCATACCAGCACTCTCTAGGAAGGATTTCATAAGTCTTATTGCTGCCTCCGCATCTTCTACTGTAACCTCTTCTTTCAACGCCATCTTGGCATGTGCTTCTGCAAGTCTTGCTAGTGCTTCTAGTTGTCTAGCTGTTATGGGTATAGGGCCTTCAGGGTTTTCAGAAGCAAGTTTTCTCATCTCAACAAAGAATTCCTCTATCAATTTCGATGCTTCTGGCGTTAATCTAGGCCTAACATATCTTCTCGCATAACTGATATACTTTTTGAGTAGGTCTGGAGGTATTTCTGGCTTTACTTTCTCAGCTTCGGCATGCACTCTTAGTATGTGGCGTGCAAGTCGCCTATCATAGTCAGGGTTTGGCGTGTCTCGAAGTATGAAAATTAGGTCAAAGCGAGAAAGTATTGTTACTGGCAAGTTTATGTTTTCAGCTAGAGTTCTATTCGGGATGTATCTTCCGAATTTCGGGTTTCCAGCTGCTATCACCGTTGTTCTCGCATTTAGTCTAGCTACAATGCCCGCTTTTGCAATGCTAACTGTCTGTTGCTCCATCGCTTCGTGAATTGCAACTCTATCCTCATCTCTCATCTTGTCTATCTCATCTATGGCTGCAACACCACCATCTGCAAGAACAAGCGCACCTGCTTCAAGATAGTATTCTCCTGTGGTCTTATCACGTATTACGGCTGCCGTTAGCCCAGCAGCTGTTGAACCTTTTCCTGTCGTATATATGCCTCTAGGCGCTATACGTGCAACATACTGGAGCAACTGGCTTTTTGCAGTACCAGGATCACCTACTATGAGTATATGAATATCACCTCTAATGCGTATACCGTCTGGCGTCACCTTTGGCACACCGCCAAAAAGCGCTAATGCTATAGCTTCTTTGATATCCCAATGGCCATAGATAGCTGGTGCTATACTTGCTATTATCTTCTTCCTAACCCATGGATCCTTAGCTAACGCTCTAATCTTCTCCTCATCCTCTCTAGTTATTATCACTTCTTCAAGCACTTTCTGCGAAACTTCAACATTTACTGCTTCAACGTATATCTCGTAGAGGGCCTTCTTCTTGGAGACCGAATCTGGTCTAACTCTAACAATGCCAACAACAGTTATTCTATCACCAGGCCTAGCAACATCCACTAGCTCATCTTGCAGTACAACCTCAATGCTTCTTGGAAGCTGGCCAGGTGGAACTTCTTCGGGTCTTTCTTGCAACACAATTCGTTGCCAATCAACCATCAAGGATTTTTCAGGTATAACGCGGAATTGACCACTACTTCTAGCACAGACGGGGCAGACTTGAGGCTTTTCTAGCTGTTCACCTATCAACTCGCCTTCTGGTGGCCAATCAAACTCGTGGCAATCGCCTTCATAGCAGTGGATAAATCGCGCTTTGACAATCTTTTCCTTTATCGGTGTTGCTCTCACCAGTATACCTTCAAGCATCACAAGTTTTCCAATGTACTCACTTCTAAGCTTTCTCAATGGAACGACTTTAGGCAAACCTCTAACACGAACATAGAACCTTTTAACCTCTTCAACATACTCTGGAGCCTCTTGATATACGACTTCACGCAGAGCTTCAGCAGCTTGCTTTAGAACTTCGTCTGGCTGGTCTATGAGCAATCTTGCAACCCGGTTATCGAATATGTAGAGGTCGTTGAAGTCTACGATTAGGCTTTTCTGCCCCATAGTTATCATTTGACGTATTCTCTCAAGATACTTGTAGCTTCCATCTTTCCCTCGAAAAGTCTTTAGGAATTCGTAGAATCTCTCCTTAACATCTATAGCTTCCAACTCACTGGTTTCTAGATGGTGTATTGCCATTCTACGGTTTCCCAAAAACTTTCTCTCTCCACTCCTCTATTAAGCCTCGAAGCGCATCAGCCAAGAGTTTCTCCTCTTCGGTGAACTTCTCGTAGATTTCAGCGAGAGATGCAGGGCTTCTAAGCACTTGCAGTATCATGCCAAGTCTTCTATTGATGATTTCTACAAGGTAGAGTTCAGCCTTTTGTTTCTCCTCGAGAAGAGTTGTATTCAACTCACGTCTAATCCTAGCTTCGAGCTCTCGTAGATACTCTTTAGCTTGTATGTAGAAGTTTTCAGGGAGACGTTCGAGTTCACGCATACTCTTGACACTATGTGTGCTAAAGTGTATTCTTGCAATATCTTCTAAACCTAATCCTGTTTCGAGCACCTCTACTATGCCAGCTTCTTCAAGCACTTCGGCAATCCATCGAGGAAGCTCAATCTCGGTACCACGCCGAAGCTCATACACAACACCATCTATTTCTAGAGAGCCATAGTCTTTAACCACCATAACACGTACCCGTTCAAGCTTGTATGAGAGTTCGATAAGTTCAAGAAGTTCTGAAAACCATTTTGCTGCAAACAACTGTGTAGATCTGCTAGCTATCTCGGCCACGCTCTAAGCCCCACCCCGGGCCAGTAGCCTATATACCGAAACCCCAAACTATGTTTTGTGGGAGTGTATAGCATGTCTAGCCAGATGGCCGAACTCTTATGGGCTGAGAAATATAGGCCAAAATCTCTTGACGAGATTGTCAACCAAGAGGAAATCGTTAAGAGGCTTAAAAAGTTTGTAAAAGAGAAGAATATGCCACATTTGCTCTTCGTAGGTCCTCCCGGTACAGGTAAAACAACTGCTGCTCATGCTCTCGCACACGACCTTTACGGCGAAAACTATAGACAGTACATGTTAGAGCTTAATGCTAGTGACGAGAGAGGCATAGATACCATTAGAACCAAGGTTAAAGAGTTTGCTAGAAGTAAAACACCTTCTGACGTACCGTTTAAGATAGTGTTGCTCGACGAAGCTGACAACATGACAGCTGACGCTCAACAAGCTCTACGTAGGCTAATGGAGATGTACACCGCTACAACCCGCTTCATATTAATAGCAAACTATCCAAGCAAAATCATAGAACCTATACAGTCTCGATGTGCTGTATTTAGATTCACACCATTAAAGAAGGAAGATGTCGTTGCAAGGTTGAAATGGATTTGTGAACAGGAAGGGTGCCAATATGACGAAGAAGCTCTTGCTGTCATATACGAGTTGAGTGAAGGTGATATGCGTCGTGCAATAAACATTCTGCAAGCTGCAGCTGCACTTGGCAAAGTAACTGTAGATGTTGTCTACAAAGTTGTTGGCTTAGCGAAACCCCATGAAGTGAGAGAAATGATTAAACTTGCACTGGACGGGAGATTCATGGAAGCTCGCAACAAGCTTAGAGAGTTGATGATAAACTACGGGCTTAGCGGAATAGACGTTATCAAGCAAATACATAGAGAGATATTCAGCAGCGAGTTTAAATTACCAGAAGATGTTAGAGTGTTAATTGCAGATTACGCTGGTGAAGTACAGTTTAGACTTGTAGAAGGTGCCGATGACGAGATACAGCTAAACGCCTTCTTAGCATGGCTTACACTACTAGGCAAAAAGCTAAAAGCAGCACGAAAGTAACATAGGAGCCCCCAATAAAACTCTTTATGGAGTGTAGCAGTTATGTCAACAAGAGCTCTCCCTTGGATAATAAAGTATAGGCCAAAGCGAATAGCTGAGGTAGTCGACCAAGAACAAGCAAAGAAGCTGTTTATTCCATGGCTTCAACAGTGGTTGAAAGGGCGGCCTCCTGAAAAGAAGGCTGCACTATTCTACGGGCCTGCAGGTTGTGGTAAAACAAGTCTAGTTGAAGCAGCTGCGCATGAATACAATCTCGAGCTTATAGAGATGAATGCTTCAGATTTTAGGAGGAAAGAGGATATAGAGAGGATAGCTAAGGTGGCAGCAACCCAAATGAGTCTGTTTGGTAGGAAAAAGATTATCTTATTGGACGAGGTTGACGGTATTTCTGGTACCGCAGATAAAGGTGGGCTTGACGCTATACTTGAACTGATAAACCATACGAAACACCCTATAGTAATGACTGCAAACGATCCATGGGATCAAAAACTTAAACCGCTTCGAGATGCAGCTTTAATGGTACCGTTCAACAGGCTTCCCGAACATGCAGTTATAGAGGTTCTAAGGAGGATTTGTAATGCTGAAGGAATCTACTGTGAAAGTGAAGCTCTAACAATAATAGCTAAGAGGTCTGAAGGCGATCTGCGCTCTGCAATTAACGATCTCCAAGCAATAGCTGAAGGCTACGGAAAGGTTACTAAAGAGTTGGCTGAAAGTCTCGTCGTTAGCAGAGACAGGGAGTATAATCCGTTTGAAACCCTTCGCGCACTATTTACGTCAAAATATGCATGGCAGGCTAAGAGAGCAATATCACATAGTAACCTTGACTACGACACACTACTACAGTGGATAAATGAGAACATACCTTTACAGTACAGTGATCCGGAAGATGTTTGGCGCGCTTATGAGGCGCTTGCAAAAGCAGATGTTTACTATGGCAGGATTTGGAAGACCATATCTTGGGACCTCTTAGCCTACGTCTTTGACATGGCAGGACCAGGTGTAGCACTATCTAGGAAAAAGAGCAAATTTAGATGGGTTAAATACCAGTTTCCTCAAAAGATATTGCTTATGGCACGCACCAAAGAAGCGAGAGAGGTTAGGGAAGCTCTTGCTGCACACCTTGCTTCACACTTGCACACTTCAAAAGCCACGGTAAAGAACGACGTTATACCATTCCTCATGGTAATCTTCAGACATAGACCCGACTATGCTGCTCGCATTGCTATAGGTTATAACCTTACAGAGCGCATGATCAAGTATTTAGCAGGTCCAGCAGCTTCCGAGGTATTAGAGCATGTTAGAAAGTTGATGTTAAGAATTGAAAAACCTACACCTATAACTGCACGTACAACAAAACCCTCGACACAAACTACACCTACTACAACAACGACGACGGCAACGACAAGTGTAACTACTAGTACGTCCACGAGAACGTATAGGACTAGGAGAGTAACGAGTAGACGAAGAACAAGTAAAGGAACTAAAACAAGTAGTGGAAGGCAAACAACTCTATTCTAGCTTTAACTTTTCAACCACCTTTACAAGTTCTATTTGAGTCTCAGGATATTGACCCTTCTCATCTTTTTCATACATTTTGACAACATCCCATATGTTTAAAAGAGCTACTGCTACTGCAGTTAAAGCTTCCATCTCAACTCCTGTTTTCGCTTCAGCTTTAACCCTCACTCTACAATACACGTGTTCATCGTCTTCAACGCCACACTCGGCATTCACATGTGTTATTGGTATTGGGTGGCAAAGAGGGAGAAGTAGAGGTGTCATTTTCGCAGCATTGATTGCAGCAATTTTCGCTATTAGGAAGGGATTTCCCTTCTCAACATTACCTCTCCTTATACGCTCAATAGTTTCTCTTTTTAACTTTAATCTACCGTAGGCCTCTGCTATCCTCAATACATGTTTTTTGCCGGATATATCAACCATTCTGACGTGTTGTTTGCCTTCATCCACTTCTATGTTCCCTCCATACTCCTAATCAACTCCATTAGCAGATGAACTTTAGGATTGCTATAGTTGAGGCCAAAAAGCCTAATTCTACCTATGCGCTTCTCTTCGACAATCCCTATCTCCTTCAACTTTTGAAGATGTTTCTCGACTAGGCTGAAGTGCGTATTGGTTTCACGTGCGATACGAGTTATATTTGCTTCGCCAAGTCTAAACAATGCCTTAAGTATGCGTATGCGTACCTTACTACCTAGTACCTCCTCTAGGCTAAACTCATCGTTTATCGAATAATCTTTGCTAGATGCTGCCACTTCTTTCCCCTCGCTTACTCTCTATTAGCTCCACTACCTTCTTTTCTAAGAGTTCCAAAGGTCCAGCACTAATGCCTATTAGCGTGCTTTTACCGCGGTATCCTTTACCTGATACTCTTGCATCTATTACTCCTAGTCTCTTCAAATCCATAACATACTCGTATACTTGTGTATGCCTTCTAGGCTTCTCATTGTATTCCTCGCAGATTTGCTGATATTCTTGTTCTACTTCACCGATACGTACATATGGTACATTCTTCCTCTTTAACACCCTAATTGCCGCTAGAAACACTAGTAGTTCGTGAAGAGGCAAGTGTATCAAGTTGTCGTAGACTATCGCTATATTTGGATTTGCACTGGTATGAGCTCTTCTAACATGTTCTATGGTAACTCTAGGTGCTCCTTCCTTGTCAGCTTCCTCTCCAGCAAGCAGTAGTATCTCTAGTGCTAGCCTAGCATTGCCGCTACCTCCATGGTCAACTCCTACGATATCTGCAATGTATTTTATCACATCACTGTCTATGGTACCCTCGTAAAAAGCTTCAGAAGCTCTCATCTGTAGAATGTCGTAGAGTTCAGCACTTGTGTAGGGTTCAAAGCGTATAACATTTCTTATCAAATAGCTTTCTGTTGCAGAGTCAAGTCTACCTAGTGCGTAGATGTCTCTGGCTATGAAGATGAAGTTTAGCCTTTTAGTTGCCTCAGGATATTCATCATATGTTCTTATTAGGAAGTAGACTGCATCACTACCTGCAACCTCTATAAAGTAGTCGAATTCGTCAAGAGCAACAATAACATATTCATCGCGTTCTTCAAGTTGTCTAAGGATTATATTGAACATCTCTTGGGCTGAAAGTCCTCTTGGCGGTACTGGTATTCTTAGCTGGCGAGCCATTTCCTGCATCACTAGATACAGTGTTCTATCTCTGTGGCAGTTTATGTGAACGTATTCTAGCCTTATGCCTTTCCTACGTGCAAGAGCTTTAAAATCTATGCCAAATCTTCTAGCTGTAACAGTCTTGCCAGTACCTACACCACCCACCAAGAGCACACGCTGTGATATAGAGCCTGGTTCAACTAGCACAGGTCTAAATAGGGCTGCAAGACTTTTAAGCTGTTCCTCGCGATGTGGCAAATAGCTTGGCACATATTCGGGGAAAAGTTTCTCTTTGCTCTTGAACACAGAAGGTCTCTCTAAAACACTTTCGATTATGTCACGAGTACTAGGCATAGTTTCGCTCTACCCATATAACGAGCTTAACGTAATACCTTTTCTAGTTCACCCCTAGAGAATTCAAGAACTTTATCATAGTTCTAACATCTGCACGCCCACTCCTAAACCAGCTCACTCTATCGAACCCATATGGGTAGAACCCAACAACAATCTTATCCCCACAACGTGATACTTCAAGGCTTACTCTAAAACACCTACCACTACAGCGAAACTTACACACAAGCGCTTTCACACTATCACGTAGTTGGAGTAAAACCTTGTCATCAATCGACACATAGACTCTAATATTGTCATGCCCGTACACATCACCAACCTTTTCCAAGAGGCTGTTTATACACATAGTAACACTTTCTAGCTTGGCAACACAGACTATTGGTATCACTCGTTTAACGTATGCAGGTGGTGCATATGCCAACTCCCTATAGAAGTCGCGCAAACTTGCACTGGTAACTACTATGAATCGAGGCACATTCTCGCAAACTTCAATATTTACTTGGGGATCGTATGGATACAACATAGAGCCTATCTCTTCAATAGCTCTTTCAAGTTGTTTAGGACTTGCTGTTACCAGTAGCTTTGCTCTTCGCATACTTACAGCACACCTGCAATGGACAGCTATCACATTTTGGCTTAGTAGGCCTACAATATTTACGTCCTATTGTAATCAATTTTAGATGTACATCAACAAGCTTTTCAACATCCCTACCAACTACACATAGGAAAGTTTTGCTAATATGCTCGTAAGAAGATCCCAGACCTACTCTACTACAAATACGTCTTATGTGTGTGTCTACTGGAAAAGCTGGCTTACGACAATACATCAAGAGCACCACATCAGCTGTTTTCAATCCTACACCAGGCAGAGAAAGTAGTAATCGCCGAGCCTCACTATCATCTAATTCACATACTTTATCCGCTTTATCTCCAAACATTTCTAGAAGTTGTTTAACAGCCATAACTATACGCTTAGCTCTCACCCTATACATGCCGGCAACACGAATAGCCTCTGCAATCACCTCTTCACCAACACTAACAATCTTGTGAGGATCTAGCCCGGTTACCTTTTCAAGCTGTTTAAGTGCTTTAAACGCATTAGCATCGCTTGTATTCTGTGTCAACATAACTGCAACTAGCATAGCATAGATGTTGGAATACTTGCGTGAAGCTACAGGACCAACAAACTCTTCAACATCATACTCTACTCTCGACAACGCCTTAACAATACATGAGCCAATATCTTTACTATCTTCATTCACTACACTACACACAGTATATTCAACCACTAGGTTTAGAAGAGAATTTGCTAAGAAAAATAGTATCGCTATTCAAACACTAGCTATTCTAAAAACGTCGATACCCGGATACTCAGCTTGACTACCAAGCTCCTCCTCTATCCTCAATAGCTCATTGTATTTCGCTGTACGCTCTCCTCGAGCAGGTGCACCCGTCTTTATAAGCCCACTTCTCACTGCAACAGCTAAATGTGCTATAGTCGTATCCTCAGTTTCACCACTTCTATGGCTAATGATTGTCCTCATACCAGCCTTATGCGCCATGTCAACAACTTGAAGCGTCTCTGTAAGAGTGCCTATTTGGTTCACCTTTACAAGCACAGCTGTTGTAGCTTTCAACTCTATACCTTTCCTAAGCCTTTGAGGATTGGTGGTATACAAATCATCGCCAACAACAAGTACTTTTCCTCTAACCTTTTCAGTCAATAGTCTGAAATGTTCGAAATCCTCCTCCATAAATGGATCTTCGATACTCTTTATCGGGTATTCGCTGATAAGCTGCAAATAGTACTCTAGTAGGTCGTCTGCATCCAACTTCATGCCATCAACATGGTATTTACCGTCTTTGTAGATCTGTGATGCTGCTGCATCAAGAGCTAGAACAACCTCGCTTTCACTATACCCGGCACCACTTATAGCTCTAACCAGCGCATCTAGTGCTTCTCTACTGGTCTTCATTGGCGGCGCAAAACCACCTTCATCGCCAACATTTATTGCAAGTGTACCGTATCTCTCTTTCAACACATTCTTCAACTCATAATACACTTCTACAGCAATACGTAGTGCTTCTGAAAATCTGTCAGCACCTACAGGAACTATCATGAACTCTTGAAATGCAAGCTCGTTACCTGCATGCACACCACCATTTATGACATTCAGCATTGGTACAGGCATCAGATATGCACTGGGCCCTCCAAGATACCGGTATAGAGGTAGATGTGCTGTTGAAGCAGCTGCTTTAGCTACTGCTAGAGAGGTTGCAACTATAGCGTTTGCACCTAATCTTGACTTGTTTGGAGTACCATCAAGCTCACATAAGAGGTAGTCTATCTCCTTCTGATTGCGTGAATCAAGCCCAATAAGCTTAGGTCTTATGATCTTGTTCACATTCTCAACAGCCTTTCTAACACCATATCCTCGAAATTCTCTACCACCATCTCTAAGCTCTAAAGCCTCGTGTTTACCTTTAGAAGCGCCTGCAGGGGCTATAGCTCTACCAAAACCGCCTCCACGCGTTCTCACTTCAACTTCAACGGTTGGACGTCCACGCGAATCAAGCACCATTCTCGCGTGAACATCCGATATTAAGAACTCCTGCAACTAAAGCACACCAGGTGGAGTATAAGCATGAGAATATTAATTGTTGGTGCTGGCCAAGTCGGCTCAAACCTAGCCAAGATGTTGGCTGAAAGAGGTCATGATGTTATAGTAGTTGACAAAGATGCTAGTAAATGTGAAGCTCTAGCTTCCACTGCCGATATCCAAGCTATAGCACGTGATGCTACTGATCCATCACTATACGAAGAACTAAACCTACCCACCATAGACGTTGTTGTTGCTGTAACCGACCGCGACGAAGTAAATCTTCTAGTAGCTATGATAGCCAAAGACTACGGTGTACCTAGGATAATAGCACGTGTACGCGATCCTAGAATAGCATTGCTAATGGAACGCCTTGGCATAGAATACGTTATTGTTGAACCTGTCTTAACAGCAAACGTTATCGAGGGTATCATAGAGGGTAAATATGCAATTGTCAATCTAGTACCAGCATTCAGCGGTAACTATGTGCTAGTCAGCGTAACCATAGCCGAAAACGACTCAAGCGTTGGGAAGACCATTGATGAGGTAGAATATCCTCGCGATGCAGCTAAAATAATCGCTATCTACGATGGAGAAAAACTTTGTGACCCCGCAGAAATAGATAGACTTAGACCAAACTACGAAATCATAGCTCTTGTAAGAAGAGATGTAGTTGAAAACTTCATAGAGGCTTTCCGCTAATCAGCATCGCTTGAGGGTTGAGAAAGTGGATCAAAGCAATGCATGCCTAACTAGTATCCAAGGCCTAGTTATCGGGGTTAATAGCTGGCAAGCTGACATCCTCACAATAATCCTGCCAGTAGTAATCACAATAGTTATAGCATCAATATTTTTGAAGATTGTACGCACAACACTCTCAAGATTAGCTGCAGGCAAGGCTATTTCCAAACTCGTTATAGAGAGAGCCTATAAGACAATATCTATAATAATCTACACATTCACCATCGTAGTAATACTATACATTGTTACAAAAATACACGAGTTAATCTACCTCATAATCGGAATTATACTCATAGTAATAGCAGCCAATTGGGAGCTCTTTGCCAATTTCGTAGCATACTACCTACTAACTGGAGCTTATGGGCTGAAAAGTGGTGATACAATACATCTCATCCAATACCGGTTGAAGGGTAGGATTACAGACATTTCACCACTCTATACAAAGATACTGACTATGCTAGGCGATATCGTTTACATACCAAATAGATGCTTAATAGCATCGCCATTAAGCAAGTCAACCTATGAGTATACAATAATATGTCTTGAAATTACAATTACACTACCAAATTTTGAGCCAGAAATCCTCGAAACCGTTGAAAAAGAGATACGAACAACTCTAACAAAAAAGTTCAAAAGTGCTATACACAGTCGCGGCATTACAGTTTCGTTAAAAGAAACAACTGCTTCAGAAGCAAGATACGAGGTATGCACACCTATAGTCGGTGTTGAAGGTAGAGAAGAAGTTGCATCAATGTTGATAAGACAGCTAGCACAATCACTATTAAAATACAAGCCAACAATAAAGGTTAAGAGTGGATAAGCTCAACACATCGACATAGTACGCAATACATGAGAGGGATGACAATCATGCCACGAAGACAGCGAAACCCCTATCTTTGCCCTGCCTGTGGAACGCATACCGAACCCAAAAAGACATGGCAGCTAACATCACCTTTCCCCGACTCTAAGGGTAGAATAACGATAACCATAATGGGCAGTTTTGAATGCCCCAAATGCGGTCATAAGTGGAGAGCTGTAGTATCCAAAATAAAGGTTGGAGGAGATAGTGTCGAGGTTGAAGCTAGTGGTAAGAAGGCTGGAATTCAGGATAGTAAAGCTGCAGCTAAGCGTGAAGGCCCCGTTTTCGAAATAGATATTGATGAGGAGTGAAAAGTATTGGGTAGACTAACAAAAGATACTTTACTTGACATAATTTTTATCACCATCATACTTTCACTATTCATTTACATTCGACTAGTCCTCCCCATAGTGTATGGCGTTGAACACCCTCTAGTCGCAATTGAAGGTTACAGCATGCTACCCCTATTCGTGCCTGGCGACCTTGTTATCGAGACCAGGACAAGCATAGATCTTGGAGATGTTATCGTGTACAGTTCGTGTACACGGCCAGGATCATTCATAATACATAGAGTTGTAGGGATAGTCAAGCACTACAACACAGTCTATTACATTACAAAGGGGGACAATAATCCTGACACAGATAGAATCATTGGAGAGTTCAAAACTAGTGATTGTACATTAAATGCACCAGGTGTGCCAGCTGATAGAGTTGAGGGTGTTGTTTTAAGCATACACTTGCCATTCATTGGTGAAGCTGTGGTTAAAGTACCTATACTTGGCAGTTTAGCACTTATTTTAAAAAGTGTTCTAACTTAGCGCCTGTTTTCAATAAATAGTATGCCATCTCCTTGATCCAACGCCCAGTTTGACGAAGTTTTACAAGTTTTAACAGGTATTCTCTAGGCGTTATGTAGCCCACCCTATTAACCCACAATTTATACCCGTCAACCAGCTTCTTATAGGCATCAGCATGAAACCTGCAGAAAACGCCATCTACTGTTGGTGCTCTACCACAGACACGGCAAACATCGACAGTTTTTATCAGTCCTAAAGATGCTGCTAAGTACTCACCAACTTTTTCTATAGCAGTTGCCTTATACTCTTCAACCAAGCTTTTAATTAGCTTTTTAGCTTCAAGAACAACTTGTTGCCGTGTTGTTAGCCTACGTCTTATAGCTTCAAGCTTCTTCTCAAATTCTCTTGTCAGTTGAACGCTGGTTAGCTGGGGAAAATACAGTGTTAAAACTTCAGCAACTGCATACCCTAGATCTGTCACCACAACCTTACCATGCTCTGATTTTAAATAGCCTCGCTCAAACAAGGTCTCGACTATACGTGCTCTCGTCGCTTCAGTACCTATACCGACACCTTCCATCCACTTAACAAGTGAGGCTCTGGTGTAGTATTGTGGAGGTTCGGTGTATTCTTCCACAACACTTATGTTTCTTATTCGTACAACATCACCTTCAGTTAGTGTAGGTAGTCTATCTCCACCAAAACTTGCGTATGGATAATATTTAAGCCAACCTTCATCGACAACTACCACACCTTTCAACCTTACTTTGACACCAGAAGGATGGTAAAGTTCAACCTCAGTTTCCTCTAGTTTGAGAGGTCGAGCCATAGACGCTAGAAACCTTCTAACTATAAGATCATAGATTTTTGCTTCATAGCCTTTAAGCCCTACTGCAATATTTCCAGTAGGATGTATTGCCGGATGTGCTGGATCATCTTTCTCACCCTGTCTAGGTTTTAGAAAACCACGTGTTTCTGCAAGTAGTTGTGCTGCCAGTTTTCCATGTATTGGCGATCTAGTCAAGCTCAACACGATTGAGCGTACATCTATCGTTGGTGGTATTTTTTGACTATTTGTTCTCGGGTAGCTTATCAAAGCGTCTAGATAGAGTTTCTCTGCAATCTCCTGAGTTTTGTACGGTGATAACTTGTAGATTCTTGCTGCTTCAAGTTGTAGATCTCCAAGATTGAATGGTGGGGGAGGAGGTATCACCTTAAGCCTTCTCCTAACCTTAACAACTCTTAAATACGGGCTATCTTGCAACCTCTTTGCAATTTTCTCGGCAACACCACGTGTTTCTATCGATGATACTAAGACTATGCGCTTTCTCCACCCATTAAATTCGAGAGTTGCTCTCACATTGTAGTATGGCAGGGGCACATGCAAGTTTATCTTGTAACATCTACGTGCCGCCTCTATGAGGGTGGGAGACTGAACTCTACCAGCACTAAGACTAACACGCTTACCTGCAACTCTTCTTACAGCCTCCATAAGTGCTCTACTAATATTGATGCCCCATAACCAGTCAAGCTCGTGTCTAGCAAGTCCAGCTTCAATCATCTCCCAGTCCAATCTCGACAGCGATCTAAAAGCTCTTCTTATGTCCTGCACCGTTAGAGTCGAAAACTTCATCCTATATGCTCGCCGCAAATCGCCAAACGACTTTATGATGAGATAGCCTATTACAGAACCTTCAATATCATAGTCGCAAGCATTTATGTATGCTTTAGCCTTCTTGCAAAGAAATTCTAAGACTAACAAGAATTTCTTGGTATGCTTAGCTGTGAGATCTATCTGCCAAAGAGGAGCCCAGTAATAGTCGAAGACTGGAAACCCATTCTCTGAAGTGGTAAGCCCAAAGAGGTGGCCAGCAGCACTTGCAACAACATAGTAGCTACCACCAACTTTCAAAACCCAAAAAGGAACACCATACATACTACACTTTCGAGGTCTACCTAGAGCCTCCGCAATCCGCTCAGCAGCTTTAGGCTTTTCGGCAATAATAAGAGTGTAGCTAGGTGGCAGAAAACAACGCTCTATATACATACCCCTTATTCTCCCGATAAAGAAATTGTTGGGTAGTGAAGCCTACCAGTACTTGATTAACGCCACGCCTTCTTAGTACCTTCAAGCAGCCACTGTAGAGGGATTAACTGCACCTTACCACTCCTAGTATACCTCAACACGGTTACTGGGAGAACCCCAGCTTCTAGTTCACGTTGCGCAATTAGCACCGGGTCTTCTCTAACATGTGGTGGAAGTTTCGAAACGTCGATGAGAGGAGGAGCACCCATACTTAGCTGTAAAGCTCTTGCACCAATTATTCTAGCACGTTCAAACCTGGTTAATCTTGGAGGTCCTATTTTTATCTTTTCATGATGTCCATAGATGTTTACAGACAAACACACCACACCTGAGGAGAAATTGAGGACGGATGAGGGGTACTTAAAAAATGGGGTTTATGGCTGAAAAACGTTACTCTTCCTCTTTACCCTTCTTACCCTTCTTCTCCTTCTCTTCCTTCTTAGGTGCTGCAGCAATAACGTCGTCGATCTTCAGTATCGTTGTTGCTGCCTCTGTAGCGCTCTTTAGCACTTGCTCTTTCACGAGTATTGGCTCTACAACATTCACTGTGAACATGTCATCTACAACTTTACCGTTGACAACGTCGATGCCAGCAAAGACCTTGCCTTCAGAGTGTAGCTTTCTTAGCGTCATCAGTGTATCTAGTGCATCCATACCAGCGCTTTCTGCAAGTATCATTGGTATTTCTTCAAGTGACTCTGCGAAAGCTTCAATTGCTAGTTGTTCTTTGCCTCCTACTTGTGAAGCGTATTTACGTAGTCTTAGCGCTAGTTCTACTTCTACTGCACCACCACCTGGCACAATCTTAGGCTTTCTCAACACGTTCCTCAACACGTTTAGAGCGTCGTTGAGGCTTCTCTCAGCCTCATCTAATATCATGTCGTTAGCGCCTCTAAGCAGTATCGTTACAGCCTTTGGATGTGGACAACCTTCGATAAACACCATCTTATCGTTACCAACTCTCCTCTCCTCTACTAGCTTTGCAAAGCCTAGATCGTCTGGTGTTAGGTCTCTGATACTGCTTACTATCCTGCCACCAGTTGCACGCTCGAGTTTCTCCATGTCGCTTCTCTTCACTCTTCTTACTGCCATGATGCCCTTCTTTGCTAGGAAGTGCTGTGCAACCTCATCAATACCCTTCTGACAAATTACTACTATTCCTGCTTTACCCTCCATACCATCCTTCTTAATCCTCTCCATAGCAACATTGTAGATCCTCTCAACCATGTCACGTAGTATCTTAGCCTCTTCGTCTAGGAAGGCTTTAATCTGTTCTGGACTCGTGATGTTGATCTTAGCGCTGATCTCTGGCTTTTCAACCTCTAGTGGAGCATCGAGCAACACGATATAGGCATTCTCAATCCTTCTAGGCATTGCAGGATGAACAACCTCTTTGT
>DQUB01000144.1 GCA_015662475.1 Pyrodictium sp. | reverse complement strand
CTACTTCTTGATGCAGAACCAGCAGAGCTAGACGAAGAGGATATAAAGGCCATAGAAGAGAAGCGGTTGGAGTATCTCAAGCTAGATCCATATTGGCTCTTTAGCCCTGAAGGCGAGAAAACACTACGACAACTCTTCGGGATCTACGTCATGGCACATTATCGTAACGAACCTGACGATCTAGGGATTCTTGCTGACGCACCACACCATATTATTAGAGCTCTAAGAGTGCCAAGTGGAAAGATAGTTTGTGCTGTCCAAATAGCGCAAGAAGGTGGTCTAGACGACGATGTTATCGATGCACTATTACGCGGTGAAAAAACGCCAGGAAACATCATTCCAGATAGACTTCTAAAACACTTACGCATCAAAGAATTCGGTTCGATGAAAGGTTGGCGCATCGTTAGAATAGCAACACATCCAAAGGTGCAGGGTAAAGGTATAGGTTCTAAAATGTTAGAAGAAATATACAAAGAGGCCAAAGAAGCTGGTCTAGACTGGATTGGAAGCGGATTTGGTGTTAATGAACAGCTGCTCAACTTCTGGCTTAAAAATGGGTTTAAGCCGGTACACATGTCGCCAGATCGTAACCCTGTCAGCGGTGAATACACAATACTCGTTATCAAACCGATAAATGAGAAGATGAAGAAACTTGTAGAGCTAGCAAATGCTGAGTTTAGACGCAAACTCATTGATAGTTTGCATGACACATACCACGATCTTGAAACTGAGGTTGCACTCATGATACTACGAAGCGACAAACCAATTTTCGAAGACTATCGTCCAGCATTAACACCAATACAAGTTGATAGACTATGGATATACGCTTACGGTCCTATGACCTACGAGGCTATGTGTGATGTAATGCACGAGTTTGCAAAAGCATATTGGTACACCTATCCTAAGACTGGTGGTTTACACCTATCAAAAAAGGAGGAATATCTCATAACAGCAAAGGTCTTGCAAGCAAAGCCTTGGGCCACTGTTGCTGACGAGATGAGAATGCATACGCACACGTTAATGGTTATGATGAAGGAGATTGCACGTAAAATACTCAAACACTACTACAAGATAGACGAGCATAGCATAGTAGGACTTGACGGCGAAAAACTAGATAATCGTCTAAACTTTAGAGAGCTTTTAAATCAACCTTTAGCTGGGTTGAAAGCGAGATTGGAGTCGAGAAAAGAGGTAAATAGTGCTGACAAATCTAACTAATGTTTATCCTAGCACCATAGTTTCTAGCACTTAGCACGCCCATATAGTAAAAGTCAAGTTTACTCCCTAGAACCTCTCTAACATGTTTTATAGCATTTTCAGCAGCTTTTCTTGTTTTGAAGAATGCATATACAGTTGGCCCCCAACTACTTTGGCCAATACCTTCACCACCAGCCTCTTTAAGAGCCATTGCTACTGCTTCACTTTCTCTACAGCAAAACCTACCCTTTTGCGCAGCAAAATAGGTGCTCGTTAATTCGTCTAGTTCTTCAACACCGGCTACAAAATCTGCAAAGTTTTTCTCTACTACCGCGGGCAATAGCTTTCTAAAAACTATTTCTAATGCACGACAATAGCTAGATTCATCAACTTGCGAACATGCCATTAAATATCTCTTCTCAACTTCACCGTAAACTCTACGTTTGGTTGCTGGCGCTACTACAGCGATATACCAGTTTTCGGGGAATTCATAGCGTGCTAAGAGCCCAACAAGTTCGTTACCTTGGCGCTTACCGCTATCTACTATTAGTCCGCCATACTTAAAACCGTAGAATCCCACACCAGAGATCGAACCTACACCAGCTTTAACAGCAATATCTTCTAGATTTGCAACTATGCCTTCAAGTCTCAATATGGCTGTGTACAATGCTAGTTTGAGCTGTGTTGTAGATCCTAGCCCAATATGCTCTGGTATACATTTTTGAACCTCCACCAGATAGTGTTTAGCTGTCCTGTATTGCGAACGTATCTCGTTAATTATCTCTGTAACACGCCCAGCTTGACAACCTCTAACCAGATCGTGTTCATGTTCCTCGACAACTATTCTATAACCAACACCGTTAACATATATGCCCAAACCACCATACTCTCTATAACCAGGTCTAATCCCGTAGAAGCCAAGGTGTATTCTAGCACCTGTTTCAACTTCTATTCTCACTTCTATCAAACCTCAATTTATTTCTAAGCTCCTCACAGTTTCTAACGACTACGACCCTTTTAAACCCTTTAAGTTTCTCTAGGTTTGCTAGGTCGATCATAGATGTTCTATAGCTCACTTTGTCCCAACAACTAATTGCACCAAAACTACAGGAGTGGACACACTTTTCACAGCCAATACATGCTAGTAGGTTTATCCTAGCTTTACCCTCATATAGGCTAATAGCCGACACCGGACAAACCTCGACACAAACACCACAACCAGTACATTTGTCGCGATCAACTCTACAGGGCAGCTCAGTCACATTCACTTCTGCAACATCTGATGGCAATATGATTAATGGTATATTTGCCTTTAACGCTTGATTTGCTACTGCAGAAGCAAGAGAGTCTGCTATTCCATGGACAATCTTTGCAACGGTGTTAGACGTAGCAGGAGCAAGCACCACTAGATGATAATATCTCATCGCAACTCTGCCAACTAAAGGCCAAAAAGATTTTGACCAACCCTCCAAATAGATCTCGCCAGCACTAGCAACACAATCTAACAATTTTGCATGTACACCGTACATACGCGCTACTTCATATCCTGCTCCTGTAAATCCCAAGTCCACTCTAATGCTAGCTTCAACAATTTCACATATAATGTTGGCAACACAACGCATATGTGAACCCGAACCTGTTATAATCCAAAGAATTCTTTTCGGTCTGCCGAGAACCGAGTCATCATTCATCAGCACAATATTCCCTCTTCATCCCATCCACTATCCTAATACCTAACAATTCCGCAATAGGTTTTAATATTGATGCCACAATTTTATCTGCTATCTTCAACTTCATCAACTTTTGCTTCCAAGGTCTTACAGCTGTCCTAAGCCAAGGTTTAGACCACTCACCTACAAGTCCATGGAAGTTCATACCGTACAAATATACTTCTTTCACTGTTGAACCGTAGAACAGTTTGCAGAACAAGATCATGCTTACAGCTCTATCACCATCTGTAAAACCGCCAACATTGAATGTTAAAGGGGGCGGCAATACTTGGACAGTCCCACAAACATTTTCTAGTCTTGGCACAACTTCTCTTAACGCAAACATATTATCTCCATGCCCATGCACAACTACTACTCCATGTTCAGATGCTCTTTCTATTGCAAACCAACTACCATCTAAGTCGCTAATAACAATGGATGGCTTTATGCCATACTCAAGAAGAAGCTTTGATGCACCATCTACTGCAATTACAGTACTACAATCTCGAACGTGTTTAAGCTGTCTTTTTAACTCAGCAGATCCACCAGCTACACAAACCTCCCGCTTTAGAAGAGCACAAATAGCGTCTAGACCCAAATACCTATCTTCTAGTAAAGCATCATAAAGCAATGCTGATAAAATGTTTGCAGCAAATCTATCATGGCTCGGGTCAAACCCCATGATACTCCTAATAACGTCTTGTATTTCAAGCCAGAATATAACCCACGACTGTTTCAAGTTTTCCAAAGATCTAGTAAAAAACACGTATTTTGAGACAATAGTCTTGCTTAGAGACAATGAATCACTATATGCTACTCCTTTAGGTGTAAAAGTGGAAGATGGTCTGCTTAAAGCACGCGTCTTCCCAGATACAAAGCTGTATAATCTCATGATAAACTCGCCTTTAGCACTGCTATGTTTAACTCTAGATCCAATACTGTTCTACCTAGCAACATTAAAACATAGCATCGACTATAGAAGGTGTAACCTCCTTCTACTCGTCGAGGTCACTGGTAGAAAGAGTCATTGTAGTCACTGCGCTACACATTTCACATTGCACCCCATAGCTATGATCGAAACAAGCTCTTCACAGTGTAAATTGCAGCTTTATACTAGAGTTCTAGGCTGCCTCATTGAACTATTGATAGTGTATAGCAGAGTAAGATATTTTGTTAACCACCCATTAGAAGCAACATCGTTAAATTGTGAGCACAACTGCAAAACTATTGCAGTATCTCTTGACTGTATAAAACGTGCAACGGGGAATAACATGCTATTAGATGTGGTTAAAAGATTAGTTGAAAATATTATAAAGCAACTATACATACTTGGGTGCTACTGTGAAACGAATCACTAGAATAGGCATTGAAGGTTTACGCTTCGAATCAATACATTATACGCCAGATTCTCCCAGATCACAACTACATGGACACACTTTTAAAGTCGATATAGTTGTTGAAGGAGAACCAGATAGTAGCGGAATGATCATAGATTTTAGACGACTACGTAAAATTGTAGAATCCATTATAGCTGAATGGGATCAAGCAGTTATAATGCCGCTAAAAGACAAGGAACATATCAAGATTAGCGGTCCTTTCAATGTCAAACACGTATTGATCCCATTTAACACCGCAACAACAGAGAATATAGCATGTACACTTCTTGAAAAACTCTTAAACAGGCTGAAACGCGAAGATGATGTATATCCAAGACTACATAGTGTTTTGGTTAGAGTTTGGGAAAGCTATGATAGGTATGCAGAATGTATAGGAGAACTAAAATGAGTTGAGTATAAAATCAAAGTCATGTCTTTTGAGGGTTCGTAGGCTCTACAAGCTGCTCTGTTTCAACTTCAACGGCTGTTCTCAGCAATCTTGAGGAGATCAAATCCAGCAATTGTGTTTCGCGTTTTGCAAGCCCATCAACAAAATCAACATACCATGGTAAGCCTGTGGAAGCGGCTGAGGATATTAGGAGACCTATAATCTCGCTTACACGGTATTGATCTACACCACCACATACTTCTACTTTTATTGCTTGCTGTAACCCTTTTAGAGGCTTGTAGTACACTACAAGACATCTATCATTTGCAAACTTTTCCACAATTGCATACTCGCCTCTACGTAAGACTAGAGACATTATAGCTTTATCTGGCATCTTTAGACCAAGCTTTCTAGACAGTGTAAACGAGAAACTACGTTTTACTATGCCAACGAGGACGTTCTTGTAGTCTAGTAGACGTTCCGTTAACCTACACACCCTAGCCCATGACTCTGGCACTTTAGAATGTCTACATGCTATTGGAACAACTTCACCATCAAATATTATAATTCCATTAAAGCCGCTTGAAACTAGCTTTTCGGCAATATGTCTCTCAATTTCACGAGCGTATGCAGCAACAATATCTTGATCCAACTTGCCAAGACCAGCAATAACCTTATATCCAGTATATTTTTCAACCACAACATCGTTTTCGACGACGATACTTGCATAGCCAATAACGCTGACAGCTAAACTTACAAGTTCCAAGGGGTACATTGGGAACGCTGTATCTATCGCTGCAAGCTTAATAGAACTTGGAGGTTCTCTGTATTTGCCTATGATAGCGTGTTCAACAACATTGTCTCTCAGCTTATCACATAGTTGTCTAGCTCTACCTAGTAGTTTAGCCACATTTCCAAAGAACTCGTCGATGTTCTCAAAGACAAGTACACGTTCAGAGTTCAAACTCTCATCACTCGTTATTCGCTAGAAGCTTTTCGCAGTAAATCTACTATTTCGTCGATGTTTTTTGGTAACCTTGGATTGTTGAGCACAAGTGCTTTTAAATAGCGCATTGCATCCTCAGCTATAAGCTTGTATTCATCCTCGCTTACCCCAAGTTTTTCTAGTGTAATAGTTTCTCCAACCAATATTTTGATAGCATTTTTTACAGTTTGAGAGGGCGATTGACCGCCTACAACCTTTTGTAGTGGTTCAATTATTTCTCTTATAAGCTCTGGAACAACACTCTCAACATAGTCCAGCCAAGCTGGGAGAAGAGCTGCTAAGCCAATTCCATGATGTATTTCGGGATGATAATAGCTTATTGGGTGCTCTAGAGCGTGTACTAGTGTAGTGCGCGATATGTCTATTGCTGCTCCTGCCAACATTGCTGCGTTTAGAAAGTATGCTCTCACACGTAGCTCTCCCCAACCACTCTTCATAAGCTCACTTATACCTTTAGCAATTAGATGAATTGCCTCTCTCGCATAACACCTACTTACAGGGTTAGCGTTTCGTGCAACAAAACTTTCAAGAGCATGTGAAAGAGCATCTACAACTGTTGCGCCGGAAAGACGTGGTGGCAGAGTAGCTGTTATACGTGGATCAAGTACTGCATATGTAGGCCTAATCTTCGTCGACACTATAGCTGCTTTTGACTTGGTCTTGCTATCACTCAATACCGCAAATCTATCAACTTCACTGCCACTTCCATGTGTTGAGGGTATAGCGACTATAGGTAGTGAGCCTTTGATCGAAGCTTCTCCACGATATAGTTTAGAGGGGGTAGCATGGCTTGCAAGCGCTGCTGCTACAGCCTTGGCAACATCTATGCTGCTACCACCGCCAAGCCCTATAACTACTGTTGCCTTGAACCTCTTGGCATTCTCATACGCTTCGTCTGCTTGCTCTACAGTAGGATTTGTTGAAACACATTTACAGACCTCCAACCATGCACCTACACGCTCTGCTATCTCTGCAAGTTTAGCTATCCACCCGTACTTTTCCATGGAGCCACCACGACTCGTTACAACAAACCATCGCAGACCTCTAAACATGTTAATATCCATATTATCAAATGCTCCAACGCCATAGTGCACTTGAACACCATTTACCAACACCTTGTATTCGTTCAAAATATTGTTCAGCAAACCACACACCCTCCAACGATAATGCTTTTGAACAGCCTAAAAACCGGTTAAGTGCTGGTGACTGGCTATTGTGGAGCAACCAATCATCGATCCTTGGGAATCGACTATAAAGCTTGAATACGATAAACTGTTCAAATACTTTGGAATTAAACCCTTTTCAGAGATAAGAGGAAAAGCTGAAGAAGTTTTTGGACAACTACATCCGCTATTGCGTAGAGGCGTAGTATTCGGTCACAGAGATTATGACAAAATATTAGAGGCTTATAGGTCGAAAGAGAGTATTGCACTTGTAACCGGGTTTATGCCAAGTGGAAGATTCCATTTAGGTCACAAGATGGTGGCTGATCAAATTATATTTTATCAGAAACTTGGTTTTGAAATATTTATAGTGTTAGCAGACATAGAAGCATACACTGTGAGAAAACTTGACCGCAAAAAAGTTATAGAATATGCACTGTACGAGTATGTTGCTAACCTTATAGCGCTTGGCTTGGAGAAAAACAAACGGTTACACATATACTTCCAATCAAACTACGAGGTGCCTTACTACCGCCTTATACAAATGTTCTCACGTAAAGTAACACTAGCTGAGCTAGAGGCAATCTACGGTAAACTAGAACCCTCAAAGATAGTTTCTGCACTTACACAAGCAGCAGACATACTGCACCCTCAACTCGACTACTTTGGAGGCTTCAAATACGTGCTAGTACCTGTTGGCGCAGATCAAGATCCACACATTAGACTTACAAGAGACATTGCTGATAGATTCCATGCTGAACTAGGACTTGAAAGGCCTGCCTCAACATATCACAGGTTTATAACCGGGTTAGACGGTAACAAGATGAGTAGTTCAAGGCCAGAACACGCAATATTTCTGACAGACCCACCGCAACAGGCTGTCAGAAAAGTTTTCAAAGCTCTAACTGGAGGTAGAGCTACCATCGAAGAGCAACGCAAATTTGGAGGTGTGCCCGAAAAGTGCACTGTGTACGAATTATATGTTTACCATCTAATAGTTGACGATAAGAAACTAGCTGACATATACAGAGCTTGTCGCTCTGGCGAGCTTCTCTGCGGCGAGTGTAAGAAACAAGCTGCTGAACTACTCGTAAAGTTTCTCGAAGAACATCAAAGGAAACTCGAAAAAGCTAAAGACAAAGTTTTAGACTATGTTGAACCACCGAAATTCTAACTACAGCGCTTCTTGTAAAAGCTCTTCAAGCGATTCGCTTATGACAACTTCTTCGGCAACAACTTGTTGCAAATTAGACTCTATAGTTTCTATCTTCGTCAAAAGCTCTTTCACACTATAGGAAGATATTATCTTGCAAATGATCATGGAGCGTAATGAGATGAGAAATAGAATCGATTCAAGCATACTTAACAACTTCAAATCGTTTACAAGCTTTAGTTTTCTGCAAAGGCGCGAAATACGGCCAAGAGTTGATGATATGTAACTTGATATCATTAACGACAATTTAGTGTACATGTACCTGTGACGAGTGCCAACAAACTTCGATAATACCTCCATGCAAGTATCAAATATTTTTGATTCTAGCATGTTGCAAACACTAAGTAAATACTGCACATATTTTGCTCGATCAAATTTGTCCAAGCTAATATTCCATCGAGCTTCAACAAATTTTCTGCAAGATTCTAGACTATTAAAATTATCATCAATATATCTAGCAACTATTTGGTAGAGGGTTTGAAGTGTACAAATATTGTTGCTTTTCCTAAAAATGTCATATACAATATTCTTGACATACTCGAAAAATTTTTCCAGGATCATTTCACATTCTTCACTGGCTCTCATGCTCAGCAACCTACCCTTACATCACCACTCGGCATCGGAGTGTATCATCATCTAGCAGGTGATGAGTAGCCGGGACACCGATGTACATGTGTAGATGATGTTACACCGCTAGAGGCTGATCTCCTACCACCTGCCTTAAAATCTCAACCATACGTTCCACAACAAATTCTTTACCACCATATTCGCCTGGAGGCATGTAGTAGACATTAACCCTCTTAATCATCATACACTGATTAGCTAATTTCTTGTCTCCTGTAAAAAATACGACATTACATCGCTCGCTTAAGCTTTTTAGAAGCTTGAAAACATCGTAATCGTCTCTTGCAGGCTGTTTATACACACTACCAATTTTAACTGGCTTGTCAAGTCCTCTACCAACAATCTCATGATATTCTATTACAATGCCACTTGCTTCGCCCATTTCTCTTGCTACAAGTTCGGCAAAACCCTTATACATTTGATCAAACACAACAGCAATACATTTAGCCGCTTTGATCTGTTGAGGTTGTTCTGAAGCCGTAAAATCCTTCACAACATTTCTTGTGAGAGCAATCAATACATCTTTGTCGACTTCTAACACTTTTTCCAGTTCTCTAATCCTATACACAGTTATTTTCTTGCAAGGTGCATCAAGGAGAGTTTTCAACGATAAACTCTCTTGCAAAGACACTAGCCTACCATTTTCACACTTTACCAAGTATGCTTCCAAGGCTATCTTACCACCATGACTGAAATTGGAGCATTTATTATAGTTGCAAGAGCAGTACTACCTATTAACAACTCTTCATTTATTGTGTTACCTCGTGCACCAAGTATTACGAGATCATATCCACCCTCGATTATTTCTCTGAGTATCTCGTTGGCAATGCTGGAGTAGATGTTCGGTTTACGTGTCTTTACATCAATTTTAACTCCTTCTCGTGATGCTAACTCTTTAACAAACTTAGTGAGTTTTTCTGTATCAATACCAGCTTCCTCAACTATGAGGACAACTAGCTTAGATCCATATCGTTTAGCAAAATCAATAGCAATATCTAGTGCACGACGACTATTATCTGAACCATCGTACGGTATTAATATTCTTCTAAATAGAAAGCTAACTGTATAGGTAGGGGGAGAAACATAGTCCAAAATTATCCCCTGCACTCCTCGCAAAATAGAGTGTAAAGACAGATTCAGATTAAAGTGCCTCTCTTGACACCAAGTGTTTTATCTGTTAATGCTATACTGTCCATGGCATTTGTTGTTAGTTTTAACATGGCTCTTATAGCATCGATGTTCTCGGGAACAACAATAGATTCTTGATGTACAGCTTGCATCCAGTACATTTCATCGCCTTTCACAACTATGCTCTCTCTCCACACTATCAACTCTGGTATATCATAACGTTTCCGTCCAAGATCTCGTGCAAGTTCGACAATGTCTGCTGTACTTGTAACTCCTTTGTTAGCTTCAACAAGTACTATTCTTGGTGTATTTGCCAGCAACTCTATTACTTCATCGTTTGAAACTTGCCTAGCCAGTTTAGCATAAACCACGTGAACGTGCATGAGTGTTGTTGGAACAACAACCGCTGCAGTTACAATGTCTAGGTCTCGCAATACAGTTTTCACGTCTTCGCCATGGTGGCTAGGCATTGTTGCTGGATCAGGCTTTATTGCGTTAACAGGTCCCCTCTTTATCTCTTTAGGATCAGCAGCTCGACGGACTATTGTAGCATACACACGTTTAAGGCCATAGGCTTTGTTTAGCGTACAGAGGATACGTAGTAGTCCCGTCGTATTACACGATACTACTCTAACATACCGCCTACCTATAGCCTCTTCATAGTTGCATAAGCTATTGAATGATACCTCAGCAACATCAGCCTTCTCTCCACCTTGGAATATTGCTGGAACACCTTTCTGCTCATAGATAGTCTTGTTCTTAGCCCCAACACCACCTGGAGTAGCATCTACGACCAAGTCTACATTTTCCAACAAATCTTCAAGAACGCCTTTTACAGGTAACCCGGCTTCTTCAAATTTCCTTAGCGAGTCCTGGTTAGCAGCATAAAGTTTGTAGCCAAGTTTGACCGCAAGTTCTGCTGTATAGTCGGGCTTTGTTTTAACAATACCTACAAGCTCCATATCAGGTTGTCTTGTTATCGCTTCTGCAACACGTTTACCTATAGTACCGAATCCAACCACACCAATACGAGCAGGCATTATACTACCACCCAAGGAACTTCTTAGCAGAGAGTTCAAGAGCTTTTAGAGCTGGGAGTTCTTCTCCAGCCAAAAATAGGAGAAGTGCACCACCACCAGTGCTCACATGGTATCGTGCACCTTCAGGAATTCTTACCTCGTTCAAAATACTCGTAAGATGACCACCACCTATTATTGTAAACGCGTTAGTAGAGAGAGCTGCTTCCACCAGCGCTATGCTACCCTTCCTAAACCTTGGATCCTCAATAACACCTGCTGGACCTCTTAACACAATAACTTTTGCATCTTTCATAAGCTCTGAATACATTTCTATTGTAGCAGGTCCTATATCGCGTATAAGTCCAGTGATAGAGCCAACATGTTCAACAGAAACCTCGTTACCTTTCAAAGTTACAAAATCAACAGGTGTTTCTATAGGAGCACCTTTCAACAATATGTATCTAGCTCTTGGCAAAAGAGATATGAGTCCACGGCGTTCAAGAAACCTCTTATTCTCAGTACCTATGTTCAAGCCTTTTGCAAGTAGAAAAAGTTCGGCAACAAGACCAGTTACTAGTATCCTATCAGCTGCACGCTGCATATGCAAATGCTCAATAATTCTTAATGTGTCCCTAACCTTGCCTCCACCCAAGACGAATATCCTTGGACGTTCTTCGGGAGAAACAAGCTTTGCTAATGCTTTAACTTCACGCTCCATCAACCTACCTGCTGCTGAAGGTAGAACAAGTGGGAATCCAACAAGGCTCGGCTGACTTCGATGAGCTGCTGCAAACGCATCATTTATGTAAAAGTTGAATAGAGGTGCTAACCTTCTAACGAATATTGTGTTTGCTTGTTTTTCAGGTACAGCCTCTATAACTTCTTCAGAAACGAGTCTTGTGTTGTCCAGCAATAATATTTCTCCGGGTTTAAGCTCGCTTATCCTTTTACGTGCAGCAGGTCCTATAACATCATCTATAAACTCTACTGGCAAGCCTAAGTGTTTTTCAAGTACCTTGGCATGGTTTTCCAACGATACAAAATCGTCTTCTCCAGGTCTACCTTGATGAGACATTAATACTATCATGCACCTTTTCTCATACAACTCCTTTATAGTCTCAACATGTGCCTTAATCCTACTATCATCCAATATTCTACCCGTCTTCGGGTCTATGGGGCTGTTGAAATCAACTCTTACTAGCACTCTACTGCCATTCAACTTGAATTTTGCTTCTAAGTCGTCTATAGTAGGGATTTTTACCACATGTTGTTGATCGCCCATGCATCTCAACCTCTTCTTGATATTTTATCAAAATCCTAAATCTAAATTTAAAATATACCAATTGTGCACAACCTAGTACTATGCTAAAATCAGATATGCTAAAAAGGCAGGGCAGATGGATAGTTCTCCTAGCTTACCTCATACCCAAGCCGTATAAATGTTAGCTCTTCAAGAGCTGGTTAGCATACTTTAGACTATAAATAAGGTGGCTTCTAGAATGCTAGTCTGGGTGTGAAGAGATACCCCGGGAACGACTGAAGTAGAGATGACGAAGTGGTCCTCTTCTGACCCTTAAGACGCGATTGTTTCACCGTCTTCAACGCCGATTCCATTACCAATCAGCGAGTACTTTGTTTTGAGTAGTTCTAGCACCTTTTTGTGTAATTCTGCTATGAGTCTTCTTCTATCCTCCATCAACACTATGTCGCTATAACCTCTTGCAACTATGTTGTGTGCAAATGGGCTTGGTACTTCGGTTGGACCGAATATTTCAACTTTAATTTTACCACTATGAATCCAATCTAATACTTGCTTTGCATTATTTATGTCCATGTAGTCTTCAAGAATTTCACGATAGGCTTCTTGTAGTATTGGGAAATTGCCTAGTTTCTCGACAGCTTCGAGTAGTGCCTCGGCATTTAGTTGGAGTTTGTGAACAGTCTTCTCAAAACCCTTATACCTTTTCAGAAGCATAAATGCTCTTTCAGCACAATGTCTAAATCTCCTCTTCAACAGCTCAGTACGTCTCAAAACTTTTTTGAGAATATCCTCTATATTCGAGCTATTGACCTCCTTAATCAGTTTATCTACGTCTACTAGACGATACCTGCCTGGTATCGTCAACATAAACCCATTGTCAGTTACAGTTATGCGTACATTTGTGTTAGCAAGTTTGGATAAGACGTAGGCATAAGCTCTTGAGAGAGCATCATTAACACGTCTTCCAAATAACGTGTGGAATATGTAGTTTGTTGTATCTTCATCAACAAATATTTCAACTAATATTAGTTTGTTGCTTGGTACAAGCCCATTAGTGAAAAGGTATTGCTCTAGTATGTAGGTGTAGATGTTTTCCGCAGCTTTTCTATCAAGATTGTAGTTTGAACATATCCACTTGATAATTTCTTCTGCTGGCACATTCCTTCTTATCATCTCTGCTATCTTAGCTCTAAACTCTCCAACCAACAGTGCCGAATCGAAGGCCAGCGGAAGCATCTCCGAAAACCAGCTTGGCACTGTTGGTCTAGCACCTTCTGCTCTACGCACAATAACTTTAGAGCCATAGGATCTTAGGAATTCGTATGTGCGACCACCTAGGACGAATATGTCGCCCGGTTGTAGTATCTGTACAAACGCTTCCTCTAGATCACCAACATATTTTCCATCTTCGGTGAATACGTGGATCTTTGCTTCATCTGGTATAACGCCTGCATTTAAATAGTATATGTGGCGGATTCCTTTTCTGCGCCTGACTATACCTCTTTCCTCGTCGAATCTTATCTTCGCATAGACATTGTATTGTTCGAGTTCGCCATAGCGACCTGCTAGATAGTTTATAACGCTTATGAATTCATCCCACTCTAGTTTGTGGAAGTTGTATGAGCGTTTAACCAACTTATACATTTCCTTTACGTTCCACTCTTGTTCGAGAGTCATGCCGATAATGTGCTGAGCTAATACGTCAAGAGGTTTCATTGGAATATGAACTCTATCAATCTTTTTGTCGAGTGCTGCTTTAGCCAATACAGTACATTCAACGAGATCGTCTCTATCAACTACTATTATTCTACCTTTACTAACCTGTCTTATATGGTGGCCTGCTCTCCCAATTCTCTGTAGTAGTCTAGAAACGCTTTTAGGACTACTAAGTAGTACAACCAAGTCTATGTATCCAATGTCTATGCCAAGTTCTAGACTTGTTGATGAAACAACAACTTTTAGTTCACCACGTTTTAGCTTCTCTTCAACAGCTAATCTTATGTCTCTGCTTAAACTGCTATGATGTGCCTCTACTTCATCCATATCTGCTATTCCTTCCTCTTTCAAGAGCTTACGCAACTTGTAGACTACACGTTCAGTTGCACTACGCGTATTAGTGAACACTAACGTTGTTCTATGCTCTTGGATGAGTTTCGCTAGCAGCCTGTATATGGACTCATTTACAACTTCGGGGGGAGTGTGTACTAGATCGTCTACAGGACACAAAACTTTAATGTCTATAGGCTTTGCAAATCTCGCATCAACAATAATACATGGTCTAGGCTTTCCATCATCACGATAACCTACAAGGAATTTCGCAACTTCTTCGAGTGGAGCTATAGTTGCACTTAGACCTATTCTCTGGAGAGGACGTCCAACAAGATGCTCTAATCTCTCGATAGTTAAACTCAAATGTGCACCACGTTTACTTGAAGCTAATTCGTGTATTTCATCAACTATCACCCATTTTACAGTCTTCAGTCTTTCTCTAAACTTTGGTGCAACAAGTGCTATTGCTAAACTCTCTGGCGTAGTTATTAGTATGTGTGGAGGGTTTCTCACCATTTTCTGCTTCTCTGTAGGAGAAGTATCGCTTGTACGTACAGCAACTCGTATTTCGGGGATAGAGTCGTCACCAAATACTTCTTTTGCAACTTGCCTTATCTCCTGCAAAGGCTGTAACAGGTTACGCCTCATATCATTGTTTAAAGCTCTTAAAGGTGACACGTAAACGGCATATATTTGGTCTTTGAGTTCGCCCTTCTCACCCAGTCTTAAAAGCTCATCTATTATGCCTAGGAATACTGCTAAAGTTTTCCCAGTACCTGTTGGAGACGAGATTAGCACATTGTGCCCTGCTTTGATGAGTGGTATAGCACATTTTTGTGGGAGTGTAAAACTTGCATACTTTCTCCTAAACCACTCTGCGACATACCTGTGCAGTAAACTGTATACGTAATCGTCGTCAAAACACTTGTCAAGATATCTTATCAATTGCATCCCCACTTAACACTCTTCTTAAGCTGGAGACCCCATACCTTCGTTTCCTGTAGGGCTAGCCCTTAATAGCCAAGAGACACCCTCAGAAGATGCCATTGTTGGGGTTCCTACAGCATGGGGCGAACAATTATAGTGACTTTTAAAGCTCCTATAGAGCTTGTACACAAGCTTGACGAACTAATAGAAAAGGGGATCTTTTCGAGTAGAAGCGAAGCATTGAGAAGAGCATTAGCTCTACTAATTGCTGAATACTCGGAGGTGGAGCATGCGTCTGACACACGAAGAAATGGATATACTAAGAAAGTTGAAAAAGATAATGGAGCAGCTCACGGCAGAAGAACTTAAAGCATTCAACTATATATGGGACAACATTTCTGTTGGCGAAATATTGTTTGAACGAGAGATGACAACACGTTATGGTATAGAGAAACCCTATCTTGTAGCGAGAAGTCTTAGAGAAAAGAATTTGATTGAAAGAGGGGAAGGATGCTACAACTTAGCAGCATGGCTAAAACCTTTGAGGAAAAAGATAAAGTATTTTACAGAACTTGTGAAAGTAATCGAAAGATATAGCTTCATCTAGACAGAACATCTATTTTGGGTGGAATAACTAGCATGTATGTACTCAGTCGCATATACAACAAAAAAGTTAATGAATACATGGTACGGTTGAAAGAATTAACCGATCCATACACGCTGTACATAACTGACCTTGTGAGTTGTAGTCATAAGCGTGTACTGAGACATGTCTATCCACATCTACTACTAAGATTTGAACCACCACTGATAGTTGGCGATCTTATACATGCTGGATTGGCAAAAATGCTTGAAGATGAAAACGAGTGGATAGCCGAATACAATGTTGAGAGGAAATTTGAGGTTGATGGGATAGAGTACAAGGTTCTTGGACGTGCCGATCTAGTGAAAGTTGATAGTAGTGGTAAGCCTGTTTATGTTGTTGAGGTAAAAACTAGTAAGGAGTTGCCACAGAATGCACCACTAGAACACCATGTTATACAACTGCAACTATACATGAACCTCTTAGAAGTTGATAAGGGCAGCCTAATATACATAACTTCCGACGCATTAGTCGAATACGAATTTGATAGGCAACACATCAACATTATAGACCTTATTCGAGAAACTGTTAACGATAATATGCATCCTAGATATTCTTGGGAATGTAGATATTGTGTCTACCGCAAACTATGCCCATATGCTAAGAGGTAGAGTTTTCAGCAGAGTCCGCGGTCTTCATAGTTCAGGGTGCCGCGTTGAGCTCATCACCAGAGTGGCTGCCAAGAAAGATAGCTTCTACCATAGCAAATAAAGGCTACTACGTCGCATTACATAGTACGAGCATGCTTGTTATGCACGAAAACGTCTATGTTGCATCTATCCATGTATATCCGTTAGACCGTGTATGCGTTGTACGATTCTATAAATATAATGAGAGAGTGCTAGAGCATAAGATGCAGCTACTCAACTTACTAGAAAAGTTTTGTGCTAAAATTGAACATGGACTAGTGCCTATGGAAGAATAGTGCTGGGAGGTCGAACTAATGCACGTACGCGGAGATTTACACATACATAGTACTGAAAGTGATGGAAAACCTTCACCAAGAGAAATAGTTTTAGAAGCTATCAATAGAGGTTTGAATGTAATCTCGATTACAGATCATGACACTTTTAGAGGCTCCATAAAAGCAGCAAAATATGCTAGAGATATCGCAGGTGGCGAACTTGTTGTCATTATTGGAGCTGAGATTAGAGTGGCTGAAGGAGACATCTTAGTCTATTGTTCTGAAGGCCCACTCGATAGAATTCCTCGTACAGCTGCAGAACTCGTTGAAGAAGCACACGCAAACAACTGTATTACGGTTGCAGCTCACCCATACGACTTGACTAGGAAAGGTATAGGGGATTTAGTTAAAAGCGTAAATGTTGATGCTATAGAAGTTTTTAATGCACGCTCACCACCTAATGCAAATGAAAAAGCATTAGAAGTTGCTAAAGAGCTAAACAAACCAGGTATTGCTAACAGTGATGCACATATATTGGATGAGGTAGGCGTAGCTTACACTCTCTACGATGTAGAGGAGCTATCACCAGAAGCTGTTATAGAAGCTATAAGATTTGGACGAATTATACCTAAACCTGGTAGGCCAACACTTTCAACCATCGCTAAAAGAGTTGTATGGTCGTTAGAAAGACACGTTATTAGACGTAAAAGGTATGAATTTGATGAGGGTATACCGTATCATGGTTGGGAAGAAGTATAGATCAAAACTTCTAAAATTGATTGGCAAACGCGATCCAAGTGGATACTTCGTGATACCTGCTCGCCAACAAGCATTAGAAATCCTCGACAAAATAGTGGAAGACCCATCAAATGTTATTGTAGAGGATGTAGGAGGTGGTATAATATTCTTAAAAACAAAATCTAGGACTCTTGCCCAAAAACTTTTGAAAATATTGGAAAACCGTGGACTTACTGCCTATAATGAGCTCTAGCAAGATTTTAAAATATTATCATTCGCTACACCGTACAAGGTCTAAGTGCTCTTATACTCTTCAACTTCTCATATATTCGTGCAACAGCCTCGTAAACCTCCTCCTCTCTTTTAGCTCCTGTAATGACCATTTTGCCAGAACTGAAGATTAGCAATACAACTTTTGGTTCATCCATTTTATGTATTAAGCCTGGAAACTGTTCTGGCTCATACATGCTGTTTTCAAGAGTTAAAGCTGCTCTTTCAAGATCGACACAGATATGGAGATTTGCTGAAGCTACAATGTTTTGTATCTGCACTTTGGGTCTACCAACAATCATAATACCATGCTTCTTAAGGTTTCTTACAATCTTTTTTACAGCCTCGATAAGTTGTTGTGTACTTTTAGCACCAGTTATAACCATCTTGCCAGACTTGAATATGAGAGCAGTAACACGAGGCTCTTCTAGCCTATAGACGAGACCGGGAAACTGCTCAGGATTATACTCTACAGATGGTATTGCTCTTTCAATTGCATAGAGGTCTAAAGGCTGGTCAAGCGATACTGTAGCAACAATATTTTCAATATTTATAGTTGGTTTTGACTCTTCAACTTCTTTTTGTTCAACACTCTGTTGTACACGTTCCACAGATAGACCCCACCCTTTAAAAGGGGGTGCGACTTATTTAAGGGTTCACACAGCCTTATAAGGCTGGAATGAGGAGGCGGGCAGTCGTAGAGCAGTTGCGATGATATGCCTAGTCTCACACCGACCAAACCACTAGAAAAAGCTTAACATAACACTACAATTTTTGCAGCGATAGACACATCATATATGGCGATGATGCAGCCTGGGGGATCCCCCTAGTCGGAGGCTATTTTCCGATGAAGTGGTGGCCCCCTGACCGAGCCTTTAACGATCAACAACCTCTCTTGTATAAGCTTCTAAGAGGAACCTCAAAATATCGGTCTTTGTCAGCATCCCAATAAGTTTGCCATCATAGTCTATTATAAAGAGGCGCTCTAGCCCATATCTTGCAAAATACTCGATTATAGTTGAAAGTGGGGTGTTTGGGAGAGTTGTGGGTGCTGGCCGCATTGTTTCATACACACGATTATTTGGTTCCATAGCTAATAGATCTTCTACTTCAACATAGCCTATAAGTCTGTTGTGTTCATCTACCACCGGGTATGCAATATGAAGATTACCCTTTATTTCTTTAAGTGCATCAGCTATAGTCATTCTATAATAGAGGGTTGTAACTTGTTTGTTTGCAACTTTTTCAGCCGGTATTTCTAATATTAAACTCCTTTCTTCTTTTAAACGTTCATATATTTCTAAGAGGGCTGCAACCTTCGCACTTGATCTGTATGATAGTTGACTATCTATCAAACCAGCATTTATAGTTGATAGATACGCTATTGAAGCAGCAAGTGCCGAGGGCACAAGTCCGCCAAACCCTACTACTTCCAAGCTAAACAATATAGCACTTACAACAACTTTATTTATGCCAGCAAAGAGCCCTGCAACCATAGCCGCCATAAGCGCTTCAATATCTGATAAATCTTTTAGTCCAATTAGAAATGATAGCCCATAGCCAAACATTACCCCTATAGCCACCGTGGGGGAAAAGATGCCTCCTGTACCACCTAACATTAGCGAGAGAGGGGTAGAGATAGTCTTGAATGTCGATGAGAACACGTAGTCTACTGGATTTCTCTCAATGTGTTCATAGCCTTTTAGTGTTTCTACAAGCTTTTTAACCTCTAATGTCCCAGCACCACTAGCTCCTGGCAAGAACACGCCAGCAAAAGATAATGTTGCACCAACAACACCTGCTACTATTACGGACTTTCTACCTAAACGCTCTACAATTATATGTGAAAAATGCTTAGAAATTTGTTTAACCCATATCATAAGCATCGAGAGAGTTGCAGATGCTATTCCAGCTACAATACCAATAACTACATCGTTTAAAGATGGTATTAACTTGACTTTACCGCCAAGAAGTAATAGTGGTTGTGGACCCCTTATCGAGACTGCAACAAGATATGCTATGAGACATGCAACCAATGTTTCAACAAATATGCCGCTTTCAATATCCATTCTATAGGGTATTTCTATTCCAAATGAAAGAGCTGTTAAAGGTGCTCTAAAAACTGCCGATATTCCTGCAGCACCACCTATTAGCGTAAAATAGCGATCCTCGAGAGGAGTACGTCTAAGTTTGCGCGCCAGCAAGTAAGCTATAAACCCTCCCATAATAAGAGCTGGTCCGCCTGGACCTACACTACCACCACCCACGACAGTTAGAAGTGCGAGAAGTACATACACGAAAACATACTTGCTATTTAGTTTTCCATACATAAAATTATAGACTTCGACAAAATAGTCTGTGCTCGAGCCTTTAAACCCACCAATAACTTTGTACAACACATACCCTGTTACAGCAAAACCGATAAACCCTAGAAGAGCGCGAAGAGGG
>DQUB01000133.1 GCA_015662475.1 Pyrodictium sp. | reverse complement strand
GTAGAGCCCATACAAAGGGTAGGACTGTAGCTAGGGCTTCTACTGCCATTTCCTACACCTCGCTTTGCTCCGTCACAAGATGCTTTAGCGTTAGAAAAAAAGGTTTACTGTAAAGCACTAAATGATTTAATCTTATATAGTGAGTATTTCGAACGTAGTACCACTAACGGTTTCGACATTATCCTTCCTCATTTTCTCACGTTGTAACAGTTTCTTAATCTGTTATGTTTAATTCTATTGATACTGGTAGCTGTACAGAAACTAGCAGTTTTTTGTTGAGTATAGAGAGCCATATTGTGACCATTAGAAGTGTGTAGTATTGGACGAGGTCGTAGCGGTGTTCAAGTATTATAGCCCATAGTATTACGGTGGCGTATATGGCTAGTAGACCGTAGTATAGTAGGAGTGCTAGAGTCTCCACTTCTCGGTAGCCCTTTGCGGGAGATGTCGGGTGACTGGTTAAGCATGTTACGGTTTTCAGCTTGATAGAAACATGAAAGAATATATTAATCTTAAATCCACCTATATTCTGGTGTAGAGTGTGGCGGCTGCTGGAGAAGGTATAGGAGAGCTTCTCTTCTACGCAATAGCGATGCTTTTCGGCATTCTGGTGTTGCTGGTTATTCTCGCTTATAGCATTCGTATTATGAGAGAGTATGAGCGTCTTGTAGTATTTCGTCTTGGCAGGCTTATTGGTGCTAAGGGTCCCGGTATAGTTCTTGTAATACCGATTATAGATCGTGTTCAATCTGTTGATCTGAGAATACATGTTGTCGACGTGCCCAAGCAGAGGGTTATAACTAGAGATAATGTTGAAGTTTCTGTTGATGCTGTGGTCTACTATCGCGTGTTTGACCCCATCAAGGCGGTTATGACCATAAGAAACTACCACTATGGTGTTGCAATGCTTGCACAGACAACTCTTAGGGATGTTCTTGGACAGGTAGACTTGGACGAGCTGTTGTCGAAGAGAGAAGAGTTGAACAAGAGGATACAGAAGATACTTGACGAGCTAACAGACCCATGGGGGATAAAAGTAACAGCTGTCACTATAAAAGAGGTTGTGTTGCCCGAAGGTCTTGTCCGCGCGATGGCCAAGCAAGCAGAGGCTGAGAGGTGGAGGCGCGCCAAGGTGATAGAAGCTGAGGGTGAACGTCAAGCTGCAAAGATAATGGCAGAAGCAGCACACATCTACGAAGAACACCCAGTTGCTTTGAGGCTAAGAGAGCTACACACACTCGTAGAAATAGCAAAGGAGAGAACGCTGATAGTCTTCTACCCCTCAACAGCAGGTAGCGAAGTTAGCAGTCTAGCAGCAGCCATAGCCTCCGCGCTCAAGCTCGGAGAAAAGCTGAGAGAAGCTGGAAGCAGAACCTAACCTAGACCTGCCAATAGCATGCGACAGCCTCTGGACAGCCTCCAGCTAGGACAAGTCTAGCTCCAAATTTTTACCTGAAAAACCCAAACATTACGCCCAAAAAACCACACAATCACAGCCCAAAACAACAACGACATCTACAGCAGAAATAGTGCAAATGGCCCCCTAGAAGATAGCCGTCGTGAGGTACAAGTGGATCGCAGCTAGAACATGAACCCCCAACAGCTTTGCCAGCCCAATCTCGCCATCAGTCATTGCAACCCAGCACTATAGGTTCAACACATCCAACATCTGTAGCCTCAACCTCACCACATACAACGACAACAATGTGAGCTCCACCAAAACCCCACCAGCACCAGTAGTTAGCTAACACTCTCAAGCAGGGGGAAAGAAACCATCTACACGCAGTACAGGCTAAACACATCAATACCCCTCCACCATACAACATTGAAAGCAGAAACTTTGATTGAGGTTACCTAGGGTTTCCCTGTTTTTCAGAACTGTTTATAGCTTTCGATAACATGTTCTACAGAAGAGGTTTTACATGTTCTCTGCAGACAAACTCTACACCACCAAACTCGAAAACTAACAAACTTGCACCCAAAAACAGAAGAGGAAATCAAACAACTCTCCAACGGGAAACAGGTGCTAGGAGGGTGATTGTCTAGGTAACGCTTTTCTAGCATAATCCACATTCTTAGGTCAAGCTGTGTTTAATCTAAACTTTAAGCCGCAAAGCTGTAGGGAGGTGATTGGAGC
>DQUB01000084.1 GCA_015662475.1 Pyrodictium sp. | reverse complement strand
TCGCCGCCTTGGGTGATAGATGGCTGGCTTCCAGGTATGCTCTTGCAGAGGCTGAGAGGAGCTACAAGAGACTCCAAAATGAATCCCCTAAGACTGTTGAAGTGCTTGCGAAAATTCTTGGTGTAAATATAACTTGTCTGGCAGAACCCTATCGAGAACCTATAGCCATTGTAAACAACGTGACTATCTACCGCCAATACGAGTTTCGAATCCACTTTCTAGACTATGTTAGAGTTGCCCAAAGACTGCTAGGCGATCCTACATGGAGACCAGCAAATCTACCTGTAGTGCAGGGCTATGTATACCTTGCGAAAAAACAAGTTGCGAGACTGTTGAAAGAGGCGATCACAATATATATCGAGCGTAGCATTACAGGTTTCCACATAGAATTGAAAACCTTGCCCCCACTCGTGAAAGACTATATTGAAACGATTAAGGATTTGCTAAGCAAACATCGTAAGCCCAAGATGGTCAAAACTAGTGATAAGAAATATTTTGTCAAATTGCCTGAAGGCATGGTATTAATTGAGGCCTTTCCACCCTGCATGAAAGATGTCTATGATGCGCTTCTTCGAGGAGAAAACTTGAGCCACCACCAACGCTTCGCCATAGCAACATTCATGCTCAATATTGGTGCTACTGTTGACCAAGTTGTCGACTTGTTCAAAAATGTTCCAGACTTTAACGAGAAGACAACTAGATACCAAGTCGAACACCTTGCTGGGCTTAGAGGATCACAGAAGAAATATTTGACATATAGTTGTGAGAAAATGCGAACATTGGGTCTCTGCCATGGTGACTGCGGAGTTAAAAACCCGATTGTAGCCTACTACAGGAATGCCTCTAAAATAGTTAAACAATCTAGAAAGCAAGAAGCATCACCTTAATAATTCCGTCTTCTGCACGAGGGCATGGTGGGGGAGAAGGGTGTCTGAGAAAGCAAGAGAACATACGGCATTTATACCAGACTATTTGTATCGAAGGATACGCCGCGATATCGTGAAAGAAAAGTACGTGACACCATACCTACTTGCCGAAAAGTATAACATGACCATAAGTCTCGCCAAACAAGTTCTAAGAAGACTCGAGAGGGAGGGAATAGTTAGACTCTACGCCTATAATAGACGTGCACCAATCTACGTACCCGCGAAGGAAAAGTGACCCCTTTCGCCAATCCCTCGATGGGGCACTAGTTTTGCCACCAGCAATAGACCTTCGTCTTCAACCTCGACTGGAAGAACTTGTAGAATTTTTACGGCGACACCTAGCTGCAAGACGAGCCCTACTTATCCTACTTGCAACCTGTACTGTCGAGTATGAAGGTAGGTCTGCCTCTCATTTAGGCAAAGGTGATAGACTCATTATAATAAAGCCTGATGGTGCTATACTGGTACATAGACCTTGGGGCTATTCACCGGTAAACTGGCAACCTGATAGTAAAATATTGGAAGTGTTTACAGAAACCCAACCGGAACATGAGGAGGTTGTTGTTATTAAGAGTGTTAGAGCTAGACCTAGAGAGGTCTTGCTGGTTAAGATAAGTAAAGCCTATCTTGTTGTTGCTGCGCAAGGTTTAGAAGATAGTGCAGAGTTTGTAGAGTATCTTGACGAGCATCAAATTAGAGATATATTAGCAACACATCCAGAAGAGATAGAGCCTGGACTACGTATAGTACGTATTGAAAAGCCTATAGAGCCTGGTTTTATCGATTTGTATGGCGTTGACAGACAAGGTTACAACGTTATAATTGAAATAAAACGAGTTACAGCTAGCACAAGCGCTGTAAAACAGCTCAAAGAATACGTAGACGCCTTCAAAGCTAAAAACCCGCACATTCGCGTTAGAGGCATCCTTATTGCACCATCAATATCAAAGGAAGCCCTACTACTACTAAACAGGTATGGACTTGAGTATAAGCAGATAAATATTGAAAAACTCTACCGCAAATACTTCTCGCTCGAAAAGCGTTCAATACAGAAACGTATCAGCATACTCAATTTTATCGGTAAAGCAGCCTCAAACTCTCACTGAGTTTGCATCCCTCTGCTAGACCTCTTAAGACACTTAGGTCAGCACAATTTTTTGTCTAGAACACCATTCCCTGTTGCATACACTAACAGGTAGAGTGTTACATCTAAGCGTTTCTTTGGCTACTTGGCATCAAGATAAGATAAGTAGTTGAAGCCTAAAAGTGCACCGCTCGGGTAAACAAACTTTGCAGTTCGAAGAAAGATTTTCAAAGTCTGTCTCTTCTTTGATCCATGCACGTTTATGAGGCGTTTTATCATTGCTACACTAAAACTAGCATAATCCCCATTTCGCCTCCTACATGGGCTTTTGGGTCCTCTACACTTGCCACATCTATGAAAGGTGTTGCATCATAGCCTCAAGCAATAGTTTAAGCAGGCAACGATGTATGCAAACTACACCATACATACCATAATCTAGGTTTCCCATAGCTCTGCCAAGCTAGCTCAATATGTCGGCAATGTACCTTAGCACATGGCATTCGTTGCTTACCGAGACTTCTAGTGTCTTTTTAATCACTTCCGATATCCCTGCAGACAGTTTTTATTACGCTTCTACGTGGAATTTCTCACTGTGACTTACCACAGTTCTTGGAGCTCTCACGGTCCCCACATATCTGGTAGTACGGTCATGACATAACTGAACATTTATAGTGCTAAAAGGTACGAGCATTGGGGTCTTTATGATTATGAAGTTATGTGGACTTGGAATAGCCTTCACTTACTTGGCTAATTTTCCACGTGACAGGTCAGTAGGCTAATCCCTTCTTCATCGCGTAGCTCTAGGGGCCTGGAATTCTTCATCCCTCACAAACTATTAACTACTCGTTTTAATATAGCTATAACTCTTTTTACCATGCAATTTTATACCACAGTCTCGGATATATCTAATTTCGAAATATTTGCTCATGTTGCAGCGGAGGCGTTAAAATATGGTAAGGAGGAGAGGCAGAGACCCTATTGTCGTATTGTTGGCTATGCTTAGATTAACCTTCTCGCTTCCCGTTGTGAGAAAGATGATGTCATATCTTGATTATAGAATTGATGGTGGATACGTTGTTGACTACGTGTTGCGCGAACTAGCAAACGAAAAGGTGTCAGGATGCGGGGTTGCTCATCTCTATGCATTCTTTCTTAAGAGTTTGATCAAGGTTTTTGTTGCACTCACCAACTCAGACTATAGTGTCGTTGAAAAGGCCTTCAGAGACCCTGCTATAAGGAGGGGGCTTGCTCTCGTAATAAGAGGGCTTGCACGTTATGGGGTGACTGTACCCCAAAGATTGCCAGCTCC
>DQUB01000194.1 GCA_015662475.1 Pyrodictium sp. | reverse complement strand
TCTTGGAGCTGTTCAAGAGAATACATTTCCTGCATTTGTAGTTGTTGTCTTGTTGCTGATGGCAGTATGTTTGCTACGATGTAGACTATAAACATTACCAGTACCATGAGGGCGAAAAGCGCACCTATTAGCTCTGCTTGCCCCCTTACATGCAACACGGGTCTTCTATATGGCCTCATACCTTTATCACCCTCCCCACTCAATATATAGTCTTTTCACCTCATAATATTTTTGACCATACGGTACCAACAAGACCAGCATTAGCTTAGGCTGCTGGTCGACATCCTCAACTTCGACTTTAATGCTTAGAGGTTCTAGACTGGTAAAGTTTACCATGTAGAGTGTGACGTTAGAAACCCCCACCTCGGCCGATAATGGCGTGTATCTCGCTATCTGCGACAGTATGTATATGTTGTCGGATTCCACAGTCACGCAACTAGCATCTCGGTAGCCTTCATCATAAGATATTTCAACGTCAATGTTTTCGTCTTCAATGGGTCTGCTATCTGTCTGGTTTAGTATGCAGAGATAGTAGGTTGTTGGAATGCCGCTTGCACGTAGAAGTCCAACGTAAGCTGTGTACGTGGACTCGCTCGAAGATAGAGCTTCAATGTAGAAGTATGTGTCAGAGGAGATTCTGCTGACGAAGATGTATAGTTGCTGTTCAGACCTAACAATGCTCAAATAGCTTATAGTCATGCCTAGTAAGCCCCAGCCTAGCACAAGTATTATTGAAATTAACACTACAGCCACCAGAGGATTTACAACACCCTTTGCACTTGTTGAAAGTCCTGCCATACTCTCGAAACTCCCCCGAGAATAGTTAGCGTGTAAGAGGGTTATTGTTGTCAGCGCTCTTTCCTCTATCCCGTCCCTGTTGTTTTCACCTATAGAATACTATTGGCCATCGCCTAATCCACTTGCCCTCCACGGGGTCCCATAGGTCGTGGGGGTCAAGAGGCGGGATTTTCACACCGTGTGCTTTAACGTAGACTACTCCTGTCTCGCGGGGTAGTCTATGGTTGTTGGCCATGTACTGCTTTACCAGACTTTGTAGCTTCTCTTTGTCTGCTGGTGGTGGTTTTATGAAGAACACGTGTATGTACCCTGCTTCTGTGAATACGACCTCTATCCTAATGGTGTCGTTTGTGAAGACAGTTATTCTAACGATATGGTCTTGGTAGTCGTCTAGGCTGGCTCTCGTATTTGGCCACCAGAGATCCTCCCAGCATGCTAGAGCATCTAACCCTACAAGTCTCTTATCGTCTACAAGCTTCTTCATTGGGATTCTGACAAGATGCCCTTCTATAGTTATGATTTTTACCTCATAGTCTTTTGCTGCTAAGTGTGGGTTTATAAAGACCACGACGGGGCCAAGCTTGTATCTTTCGTTCCAGTCTAGCTTGCTCAAGTCTAGAACGTTTGTGTCCTTGAGAACTTTCGCACGACCACTAGCCCTTCTAACATCTTGACCATCGATATAGATGAAATCATACTCTCCAGTGATGAGGTTTATCCTGGCATAGTGTATATGGTCGGGGCTCATGTTCAAACGTCCTTTCCCACCGTCTTCTCTTTCAGCCATAAACCCTACGAAAGCTCTATTGGCTTTTCTTAGGTAGTGGGCTAGGTTTGCTGGTTCTGTGGAGATGGCGAGTATGGCTATTCTACTCGAGCTGTATGACCCTACTCCTATTAGGACTGGTTTGCCTAGAACCTCTTGCATTGATTGGAGGTGTAGGA
>DQUB01000011.1 GCA_015662475.1 Pyrodictium sp. | reverse complement strand
GGAGAACTGCTTAGTAGGATGAGCTTGGCGTAGATGGGTTAGAGTAGGGTATAGTTGTGGAGGGGAGGTGGTGTGGTTGACGCTTTAACGGTTATCATGGGGGCTAGTGTGGGCTTTATTGCTGGCTATGCTGCTGGCTATGCGTTGAGGAAGATGCTCAATCTATTCATGTTGTTGCTTGGGTCACACATGCTTATGCTAATGTATTTGAATATGCTTGGCGTTATAGAGATTCACTGGGACGAGCTCGCAAAACTTTTAGCTGCAGGCATAGGTGCTCTGCAAGGTGCGGTATCTCTTCTCAAAGGTATGGCTTTGACGGTACCACTTGCAGGATTCGCGGCAGGTTTTATTGTTGGTCTTACACAGGGTGACTAGCGTACCTCTAAACTATATTTTCCCACATCACCTGTTTTCACGCATACAAGATTCAATGTTTTAACACTTTTTTCTCTAGCAGTTTCTAAGACCAAGACTATGCTATAACTATTGCATCCTAGTAGTTGTGCTTGGCCAGCCTTCACCCCCAAACCTACAACAACTTCTACTCTTCCAGACCCATACACCATCCTTCGAACTATTCTGCGTGGATCGTCTGGGTGTGGGAATAGTATATTGAGCTTACCACTTCGATACACCATCCCCTCTATGCGGAGTGTATGTGCGGAGAGTATAGCTTCGCCTTCAAACTGTGCTCCTGGCACACTCATCCTAATCTTCTCGACAGCAGGAGTAGCTTCAAGTCTGCTTACCTCTGGAACACATACACCTCCAGCACATACAAGCTTCTCACTACCATAACATTCGCTGTTAAAGCAAAGACGCACTCCACTATACCGCCCCCTCCTCTTAATCCTACGCTCTAAACCTTCAACAACTAGATAGGCTGTACCTCTACGTCTCTGTAAAAACAGTTGCAATGTTAATGCGGTAAACAGTCCTAGGCAAGCTACCTGACATAAATCTAGCTCCATACCGTATACACCATAATGGTAGGCACACGTGTGCGAAAATAAAAGAGAGCTCTTGGGCTTTCACCCAAAAACCATTATTGTTGTGTTGTAAACTTGTATACTTCAACATCCATGTAGTTCTCGTATGCAAGGCTAAAAGTATTTGAAGGTTAAACTTCGGCTCAATGTGGTGATGATGTTGTAGTGTAGGTTCTATGTAAAAGACAGCGGTTTTGAGGGGGTAGCGTGCTTTTTCTCGAGCTTGTAGGGTTAGAGTAGTGCTGTTTCTAGTGCTCTACAGCAACTGCATTGGTTTGGGTCTGGTTGTTCTGGTATGCGTGGTATAACCTCATACAATATCCTCTTTGCCTTCTCAGTATTCTCCTTCATAACCCTCATCACCTCCTCAGCTGTCACTGGTCTTTCAGCCCATACGTCATAGTCGGTTACGAGTGCTAGTGTTGCATAGCATAGCTGGGCTTCACATGCAAGATTGACTTCTGGTACGAGTGTCATGCCAATTATATCGGCTTTGAACACTTCTCTCCAAATCCTACTCTCAGCCTTTGTCGAGAATCTTGGCCCCTCAATGCATATGTAGGTGCCTCTCTCATGCACAGTATAGCCAAGCTGTTTAGCAGTGTCTATCAACAGTTTTCTTAGCTGCTCACAGAAGGGCTCAGCCATGCTCACATGAGCTACTACTGAGCCTTCGAAGAAGCTATACTCTCTCCTCTTCGTCATGTCTATAAACTGGTCTGGTACAACAAGATCTCCAGGCTTAATATGCTCTTGCAAACTACCTACAGCAGAGACACTTATAACCCACTTGACACCAAGACTCTTCAAAGCCCATATATTGGCTCGATAGTTGACACGATGAGGTGGTATCCTATGACCTCTACCGTGACGTGGTAGAAAAGCTACTTTCCTGCCTTTCACAACACCAACAATGATGCTATCACTTGGCTCTCCATAGGGTGTATATACTTTCACCTCTTTAGCACTCTCAAAAAGTCCTGGATCATAAAGACCGCTACCACCAATAATGCCTATCTCAGCAACAGCCTTTGTCTTCGGGGGGAAGACAGGCTCGTACAAAACCTACAACACCACTTTCTCCACGTAGAAGAGGGTAAAATAGCGTTAACATCGTAAGAGCCAAGGCTAGCCCAACTTCATCGCATAATCACATCTTCTCTCTACACAGACCTGCCACTTCTACCCTAGCCTATAGCAGCTTTTTCCACCCTATGCTCCCCCACCAGATTTTCCAACGAGATGATCCACCATTGCAAGTTCTGAAATAGTCCCTAGAAAATGCTGGGTTTCCCCTATGAGGTGTTATCCTCGACATACACTCCTTTCAGCTTTTATGTTGCCGCATGAGACAAGCCTCAAACCTGCAACCTTCTCTACATCCACAACAAGATATGATGCTTTACCGCTAAGTGGAGGACAGTAGAGCATAAGTTTCCCCTTCTTCACACCAACAACTTCTCCATAGAACTTGTAGCCTCCTTGGAAGAAAACCTCGACAACATCGCCTATGCAGACTTCTAGAAGATCGCTAACAAGCATACAGTTGTCCAAAGCTCTACCACCTCAGCAAGTAGAGAATGTGTAAGCCGCGGCCTCTAGCCGGACCCCCGCTCACAGACCCCCGTTTTCGGGGGTCTCGAGCGGGGGCGTCGGCCGAGGTCCAACCTATATATCCATAGGCACGAGCCTATATAGGCTCTCATCTTATCTTTGAAGTGTGGGGATGTGGATAAGGCCCCCCTATCGGTGTCGAGCCCCCTGTGTGGGCGGTGAAGAACCCGGAGTTAGCCGACCCTCTTACCTATCGGCATTACTGCTACTGGTAGTTCCCATCTACAGTCGATGTCTAGGAGTTTGCATAGCATGTCGTCGTAGAATGCTCCTATGACTACTGTTGCTAGTCCTAGAGCTTCTGCTACAAGGTATGTATTTTCTATGGCTGTGCCAGCGTCAAGGTGTATGTAGCGGTACCCTCTCGTGCCATATTTTGAGGCTGTGCGTGCGTATAAGGCTGTGTATATTATTGCTGCTGGTGCTTTGCTGACAAACTCTTGTTCTAGGCAGGCACGCTGCAAGTCGTTCATTATGTTCCCTCTTCTAAGCAGCACTAGTGTGTGTCGACGTGGGTTGTAGTGGTAGAGTCCTGGCTCCAGCCCTTCAACCTGTGAGATTGCAACATATGCTTCTAGTGGTTGGAGTGCTCCAGCTGATGGGTATGCCCGTAGAGGCCAGCCTGTCTCCCACCCCGTTATACCCACGGAGTAGTAGAGGATTGTCGAGATCTCTTGTAGGGTTAGCGGGCCACCATACTCTCTACGACTTCTCCTAGAAGCTATAGCCTTCAAAACATCCACACCAGAGGCTTGGAGTGGTCTTGGAAGTTCTATCTCAGAACCACCATACTCTTTGAAGAAGCCTGGCCAGGCAGGACTAGGCTCGTCATAGTATTCGCCGTAAACACCTATAGAGGATGCAACATGGTACAACATTGCAGGATCACGTGTCTCAACGAGAACAGCTAAACCTTGCAAAAGAAGCCTTCTAGCACCCTCATGCAATCTCGAAAGAAGCTTCTTCAACCCCTCAAAGATTGGGGTAAGAGCCTCCAAGACTAGAGCCACCACAGCTAACTCTGTGAAGCAGCATCTCAAAACAACAGCGGCTGCCATAGGCCATAGACTATAAAGAGACACGAGCTATTCTATGAACGGTCTACCATGGGCCTCCAACCATGTGCTTTCTACCCGACAAGATCATCGCAGAACTCGTCAGCGGCGGCCACGTGCAACCCGCAGGCGTCGACCTAACCGTAGCCGAAGTACACACCTTTCGCTCACCATGCATCCTCGGAGTAGACAATAAGGCTACTGCAGAAACAGAGCCCATTGAACCAAAAGGTGGATTCTGGAGACTAGAACCAGGCGTTTACAGGATAACCTTCAACGAAATCGTACGCATACCAGAAGACGCCATTGGCTTCTGCTACCCACGCTCAACACTCATAAGAAGCGGCGTAACCGTCTGCTGTGCTGTTTGGGACCCCGGCTACATTGGCAGAGGACAGGCAATGCTCCTAGTCCTAAACCCACACGGACTCATACTAGAAGTTGGAGCCCCAATAGCCCAACTAGTACTCGCAAAACTCACAGAAAAACCATCACGACCCTACCGAGGCACATACTATGGCGAAGGACTACACAAAACATAACAATCAACCAAACTCACACCCACACAAACAACCACCAACACCCCAGACCACCAAACGCCTTGGCAACAGCCACCAACCACACTCTCCCCACCACATAGCCGTTAAAGCAGACCAGTCACCCATAACGTTAGAGAAACAAGCCAGCACACAGCCACAATAGAAACTAGACCCTCACAAGCTCACCCATCCCCCTTCCGATGGCCGGCTACACCAAATAACGCATGGTTTATCGCCAATAAACAGTATGGCCATCAACAAACACGATAACACATTAGTAAACACAACATGCAACACTTATATGGTGTATTCCTCATGGCCAAAGTTCCCCCAGAATCTAACCCACACATTAAAGGCATAAAAGTCATTAATGAGATGTTAGACAATATATGCAACGAGATAAATATCGTTATTGAAAAAGTTTACAGTTCACCAAAATGCCTACCACTAGAAATACAAGCACTTTACACGATAAATCTACTCACAAAAGAGCTCATAATAGAAGCAAAACAACCAACACCTTCACATGTAGAGGCAATCATAGCCACAATCAAGGGCTGGGGACAAATTAGAAGATTTGGACTAGAACCAAGAAGTGGTGTTGCTATAATAGAGAGAATCCTCAACATACCAATGCCAGATGGCAAGACATTGAGAGAATATGCTCTTGAAGCCTCTATTTTAGACTTAAAAAACAACCCAATTGTACTCAAAAACATCACTGCAGATATATTCAATCGCATTAAGGGTGGTAGTAGCGTATGGAAGTATAAATTAGTCCACTTACTACTATCAGCCCTCTATCCACCTTTTGATAATAAAATCGTTGAAGCACTCTTTGGAAAATCAAAATTAAAATCTATCTCCATTAACATCCGTAAATACATGACCTCTTGTTTGAAGCAGAAAAACACACATGGCCATGTCGACTATCATAAGTATGT
>DQUB01000029.1 GCA_015662475.1 Pyrodictium sp. | reverse complement strand
TAGCGACCCATATGCTGCTGTTAAAAGAGCTCTTAGAGTTGAAGACAACAAGCTTGTTGTAATGGGCAAGATCTTCCCCATAGAGGGGGACATATATGTTCTAGCTTTTGGAAAAGCAGCTTGTAGTATGGCTAAAGCTGTTGAAGACATTCTCGGCGATAGGGTTAGAGAAGGACTTGCAGTTACAAAATACGGTTACAGTCTACCGTTGAAAAAGATAAAGGTGGTGGAAGCTGGCCACCCTATCCCCGATGAAAACTCTATGTTGGGAGCACGTCTAGGCCTTGAACTGGCCGAAAAAGTCGGGGAAAACGACATATTGTTGGTATTGATTTCAGGTGGTGGTTCAGCTCTTTTCGCACTACCTGAAGACGGTATAAGTCTTGAAGACAAGATCAAGGTAAACGAGCTCCTCCTCAAGAGTGGGGCTAAAATACACGAGGTGAACATTGTCAGAAAACATATTTCCAAGGTTAAAGGCGGGAAACTAGCAAAACGTGTTAAAGGTACACTCATCAGCCTCATACTATCAGATGTTGTTGGAGATCGACTCGATGTCATAGCATCTGGTCCTACAGTAAAAGACCCAACAACTTTTAGAGATGCTTATAGAGTCTTGAAACTCTATAAGGTTTGGGACAAGGTTCCTGAAAGCGTTAGAAGACATATCGAGCTCGGCCTTAAAGGCGAGAAGGAGGAAACACTCAAAGAAGATTTGCCAAATGTACACAATTTCATTATAGGCAGTAGCTCTATGGCTTGTGAAGCTGCTAAGAAGAGAGCTGAAGAGCTGGGATACAAAGCCTACATTCTAACAACAACTCTTGAGGGAGAAGCAAGAGAAGTAGCTCTAGCTTTTGGCTCGATAGTTGAGGAGATCTACAAGCGTGGAAGACCTTTCAAAAGACCATGTGTTTTGCTAGCCTGTGGTGAGATGACTGTGACTGTTGAAAGAGGGGGAGGTCGTGGAGGACCTAATCAAGAGTTTGCCCTCAGTATTGCGAGGAAGATAGGTGGGCTAAGAGGAGTCTCTGTTCTGGCAATGGATACAGATGGAACTGATGGTCCAACAGATGCTGCAGGCGGGCTTGTAGACTCTTACACGCTAGAACTTCTCGAGAAACAGGGAGTTGATGTAGAAGAATATCTTAGGAATCACAATGCTTACGAGGCTCTGAAGAAGGGGAAAGCTCTTCTAGTCACTGGGCCTACTAGGACAAACGTGAACTCGATCATCATAGCCGTCATCACATAAACAATAGCTGCAAAGAGTTTTGGAGGCTCTACAAATAGGAAGTGTCTAGAAACCTATCTTTTAGGCTCAACCACTACAACCTCGTACTCTTCGAGCTCCCCAACAACTATTCTTACACGACCTCTATCGACAGCTACTGGGTATTCACGTTTTGTCAGCGGTGAATAGGCTTTAACATTCTCGTAGCCTAGCAGCTTAACATCCACATGTAACACTATGTTGTGTACTGGTATTATCTCGGTTATAGGGTGTATTGGTGGTCCACCACTATAGGCTGGTAGTGGCTGTCTTGCTCCTGTAAAGTCTGCCGCCAATATTCTCTGGTTTGTGGTGTAGTTTAGCAAGTGGATTACCACTCTATCACCTTGTCTCCAAGCCTCTGATATCACTGTACTAGGTGCTTCAACTTTGACTGGAGGTTCTCCCGCTAGGAAATTGACAGTGTTTGCTAGCAGTTTTAGCAGTCGAGGACTCCCACTATACCAGTAGTTGGCTCCAAGTCTCCAGGGATAGTATACCGTCTTCGATCTAACCACTACACCAGCTACACGAGCCTCGTGGGAGGGTGGAGGTGATGAACGGCCAAGTGTATACTCATGCCCAAACTTGTAGGCTGGTACTAGAATGCTTGCAGGAGCTTCTGAACCTTCTACAGGTTTTACTGGCACTATGCTTGCTAGGTTTAAACGTTGCCTCATGTCTCTCCTAGTATCGCCTATGAGTATGGGTTTGTCTAGCCCCTCTAAGAGTGGGTGATGCGTGTCTAGGGGGTTTAAGTAGGCCCATTCAAGCTCAATAGGTTCTCCTAGAAGTTCAAAGCCTAGAATGTCGGCAAGCACATTGCCTCCTGCTGGAAGACATTTTCCATCCATCATACCAGCCATAAACGTTGCTACTACCCCTCCACGCCCCCCATCTCCAAACTCTCTAACAACTCTAGCAGTGCTATCGTCTATGCAGGCTGTATCTGCTAAGACTACGAGTTTGTAGCTCCAGATACTCTTCTTCAAGTCTTTGTCGAGGAGGTATTGAGCTGGAATATGCAGTCTTTGGAACATGTAGTAGAAGCCTCTAGTCTCGTCGACATACAGTGATGGGTTGAGTCTGCCATAGTGGTCTCTCACAATGTTAGAGACTACTATAGCTGCATAGCGTATCGGTTCACTTCCAACAATATATTCTTCCAACAGTTCGTGCTCTCGAAAAACCTGTTCTACAGCCTCAACCCAGCTATCATCGAGTACAAACTGGCTTGAGAAAACAGGAACCCATGGATCTCCACCAGCAATTATTGTTTCTCTCAGTCCTTGCCTCAACGCTGGTGCTGGAAGAGGTTCTGTAGGCTTTAGCTGGTGGAAGGCGTTTCTCGAAGCAAAAACCTTTACACCATCGCCGGCCATGGCTTTTGTAAGCTTTACCATTTCAGCTATAAAGCCTGGTGGCTGGTAGTCCGCCTCACTACACTCTGCAAAAACGCCGTCGAGAACCCCACGAGCCTCCTCTATAACTCTATTGGCTCTACCAGCCCAGCCTGCTGGATGGCTATTGTACAACACCATAACCTTTCTACCACTCTTCCTAGCTTCTTCAGCTAGCCTACTCAACGCCTTCACAACGACTCTGTAGCGCCAATCCCACAATGTTCTCCAAACACTATTGTTCCAGTTGGGCTCAACTGGCATATCATGGCCAAACTCTTCCCGGAACTTTTGGCGACACCACCTACAGTAGCATGCTCTTTCAGGATCAGGCTGGTAGCGAAAACTATCGAACAAAATACCATCAACACCCAACTCTACAGCTTCTCTAACCTCGAGAATAGCATGCTCGAGAAATGGGCTGTTGGGGCAAAGCTGTGGCCATTGAGGCTCCCACTCGCCTAGAGGTGGAGCATGCTCTAATAGTATGGGTTCTCCTCTCCTATTAACCTGTGCCCAGTCGCTATGCCTCATGTAGAGTAGCTTGTTGGCTGTATGAGCTACCATAGCTACAACCTTTATGCCTCTACGATGTGCTTCTTCAACAAGCTCTCTTAGAAAATCTCCTTTCATACCAGGTCTTGGTGGGCCTACTCTACCACCTCTATAGTAGGTGTAGCCCCAAGCATCTCGTGCAAACACAACAATAACGTTAGCTCTAATCTTCTCTGCAACCTCTACAACCTCTCTACCAGTTATCCTTGAAACGTAGAGGCCGAGAGAGTCTTCAAAGTTGAATTGGAGTACTCTTAAAGGCCTATTCCACCACACATCCCCACCAGCGTTCAACGCCTATCATCCACCTCTCCATGGACGTAGAGCTAGCTGTTGTTTGTGTCAGAATATGGCTTCGCCAGACTCGCGGAAAACATGTATCTTTCCAAGATCAATGTAGAGTTTAACATGTTGGCCAATTTCGAACTTGTAAGCTCCACTTGTCTTCACCACCAAAGTATTTCCGTTAACGTCGACATGGAGTATAGTGTCAGAGCCAAGACTCTCTACAAGATCTACCTTGCTTTCTACAGGGTATAGGTTTTCTCCAGGATCGACAACGTGGTCGGCTAAGTATATGTGTTCAGGTCTAATGCCTAGAACTACTCTAGCCCCTCTATACTCTGCCAAAATCTTTTCATAGTCTTTTG
>DQUB01000059.1 GCA_015662475.1 Pyrodictium sp. | reverse complement strand
GGATTATGAGAGCACTATTGTCTGGTGCTTCTAGCTCAACAGTATCACCAACAACTTCGACATCCTTTAATATGTTCTTGAATGGATCAACTATCATTGCAAGTCTTACCTTGAACTCTAGACTTGCTTCGGGGATCTCGGGTTCTGGTACGTCCAGGTTTAGGAATGTGTACCTCTTAGTGGTTGCTCCTATGATGCTCCATCTAACCTTCTCTTCTGTAGCTTCTATCTCGAGCTTATCGCCTTTCTTACCCCTTTTCACAATCTTTGCAATTGTCGCTACGTTGAAGCCAACTTTCAACCCTTCATCTCCTACATCCTCGACATCGTATTCTAGGAAGGTTTCTGTAGGCATTGTAATTTTTATGAGTGCTACATGTGCTGGATCCAGTGCTGTAATGTGCACGCCATCACTCTTTATCTTCATCGAAACCTCGTCTACAATCTTTGATAGCGCGTCTAAGAGGCTATGGAAAGACTTAGCATCTGGATACGATATTCTTGCTCGTGCCAAGACTCAGCATACCCCTTATATGCTTGATAGCAACCCCTTTATGAGGGTCTAGCCTAAATCTCTGGCCTTCAAGGGCTGGCACGCTTTGAGAAAGCTTGCTATGGTCTTACTCGTGCTAACCCTCTTCTCACTAGCCAACACATTTGTAGATGCAACAAGCATGAACGGTGGTGAAGTACGTGTATTTGTTGGTGCTGAGTATAGTGGGTCTGGCAGGCTGGTGTATAGGGGGTATGTGGAGAGCCTACAACAGCTCATAGGCGTTCTTGCAGGCTACGATATTGATAGGGTGAAGATAGTCTTCTATGGAGGGGAGACTAGCGCTACACGTTTCAAAGCTAAGCTGTTCACGTTCTACCCCGATAGAGAGCTGTTGGAGGAGTTGGAAACTCTACAGCCTAAGCTAGCCAACATCCATGGAGTTGGCAGACTAGCTGGTTTCTCGAAAGGCTATGTAGAAGTCTATTTTGCTGGTGAAGATGAAGGTGGGAAAAAGCTTGCTATCCTAGTCCCAGACGACATCGCCTACAGCGAGCCAGTCTTGGAGCTTGTTGAGCTTCACGAAGACTTGGGAATGCACGTGCAGATTTTTAGGCTCAGTGATGTGGAAGGATATGAGCCTGCTGAGAAACCACCAATAAGACTTGCAAACGTGACAGGCTATAACGAGGTTCTCGCTAGGAAGATAATATCCTTTGCAAAATCTCTAGTTGAACAAGGCTACCACTACCTGCTAATAATCGGTGATGCAGCCACAATACCCCCATCAGCATACTATAAGAGTCCAACACTTGAAACCATTATAGGCGGCTGGTATGCAATAGTACCAACAGACTTTTTCTACGCAGATCCAAACTATGATATGAAACCCGAACTTGCTGTAGGTAGAATACCGTTTACAAACACAACCCTCTTGCAACAATATGTTGACATGCTACGTTCATGGATAGCCTATGTTGAGGGGAAAGGTGAGCCTAAACTACTCTTTGTAGGAGGAGCACCTTTTGCGTGGACAGCTTTCTTCGGAGAATCTGTAGCTGTACAACTTGCAGATCTAGGTGTTGCGGACCACGTTAGCTCCATAGACTATTTTACAAGGCTACTCGACAACATAGACAAGGACAGCGTTTCTAATGCGATAAACCGTGGAGACTACGTATATGTTTTCACGGTTGTCCACGGCGATGGTAGGAGCTTTATAGACTTCTTCCCAGCTGGAGTCTACGGCTCTGACTTCAAAGAGGTATACAGTGTGGAGAAAGTGTCGAAGAGGGAGATACCAGTTATAGTGTTAAGTCCAGCCTGTGTAAACGCTGCATGGGACTATACTCTTCTCCCTCCAGCATTCAAACCGCCATCACTAGCGGTTGCCATGCTAGCTAGAGGTGCTGCTATAGCCTATCTCGGCCCAACTCGGGTCGACTTCGAGCTAATAAGCAGCGTAGGCTTTAAAGACAATGGCCTCCTAAAGATAGACTTTAGGGGGGCAACACTCCTCTACGCAACCATACTCAAAGCAGCACTACACAGCGACATTCTTGGCGATGCTTGGGTCAACGCTCTTAAACTCTACTACTCGCTTAGAGAAACCCACTATGAGGTTTCAACGCCTCATGGGTGGGAAGATTTAGCACTGTTAAACCTCCTTCAAGCAACACTACTTGGCGATCCAGCAATCCCACTACCGAAGACAAAGGCTGAGAGGGTAAAGGTCGATATCTCGATAAGCGGTGCACAGTATAGTGTTTCGGCTAAACTCGTTTTCCCAGAAGAGTACCAAATGGTTGAAGGCGAAATGCCGCTAACACCTCTAACACAACAGCTTACAGTAAAGCTTTCAAAGCCTGCTAAGAAGATTGTTTTATGCCGCATCTACACCTACGCCACAGAGCTCCTAATAGGCGTTGAGAAGCTGTTTGAAACTAGCCATGCAACAGTCATTGTGGTAGACAAAGATGTTGGCGGTGTTCTACGAGTTGCAGCAGTAGTAGGTAACAAATACATACACTTAGCATTGGCGAGAGCAGGCTTAACCGTTGAAGGTGATAGGCTAAAGATAGTTGGTCTAGACCTCCTAAAGCTGTTCAGCAGCGAACCAGCTGCAATCCTTGTCAACGGCAAGCTATACACGATAGTTCCAGGAGGATTGACAAGCTATACTACAACACTACCACCAGCAGCTTCGACAATAGCTGTTAGACCTCTAACATACTATCAAATACTAGCCATAGACCCTTCGGAAGCAGAAAAACTACTACAACCAATAGAGGAGGTCTTCACATTGAAACTAGGCAAAAACGCTGGATGGCGTGCTGAGACTATCAGTGGTAGACTAAGCTTCTCAAAAGCTGTACACGAAAATGTGGAAACACTAGACATGCTAGTTAAGCTCACAATCTTAGTGGTCCTCGTAGAAGCTGTGATAGTGCTTTTGAAGAGAAGGAATTTGTTCTGAAAAATACTTCTAGGCAAGACCGTGGACTATGCCTATAGGGTTTAACGGTTTTTGAAACAGTTTCCAGCTACTCTTCCTCCTTCTTCTTCTTACCACCACCGCCGCTCTTAGGCTTAGGCTCTATCCACTCTTTAAAATACCATGGATGTTTTCTCTTAATGTGCTCTAGCAAATCTATTCTCCTCAACATACCCTTACCACAGACTGGGCATCTCCTAGCACCCATGCTCTTCCCCCACCCTCCAGGAAGGAGTGCGGTGTCTCAAATAGACTTTAAGAGGCTAGCCTTCTAGGAGTTTGACCAGCCTCTCTGTAACTTCCCTCATCGCTTTACCAGCTTTACCCTCCACAAGCTTTTCCGGTCTACCGAAGCTTTGTTCGAGATCTGGATCCCATGGTATGTGTCCTAGATACTCTATCCTCTGTTGCCTAGCAAGTTCTTTGCCTAGGCCTGGTTTATCGGCCATGTTTTCCACAAGACCTAGTATTGAGAGTTTCTCGCTTCTAGCAACATCTATGAGTCTTTTGGCTGCTTCCACACTAAGCTTCGAAGGTGTGGTAACAACTACTATTTTCACGTTATCGCCTCCAATCATAGATAAGTCCAATATCTCGTCTTTGATGCCCGGGGGGAAGTCGATCACGAGAACGTCCAGCTGACCCCAGTTTGTCGCTGCTAGAATCTCTAGTATTGCGCTTGTAGCTTCACTACCACGTAGGGGGAGCGGTTTACCGCCTGTGAAGAAGGCTATGGTCATATACTCTATTCCAGCAATTTTTGGTGGAGATATTCCTGCTTCCTCGCCAACAAGATCGAGTCTAGGCTCTACGCCTAGTAGGAGATGTGTGCAGGGGTTTGTTAGGTCGAGGTCGAGTAGGCCTACGCGAAACCTCATTCTGGCAAGATGGAGTGCTGCTAGCACAGCCAATGTTGTTTTGCCAACACCGCCTTTAGCGCTTGCAAAGCCTAGAACATGTTTTGCTTGTTGTTCGAGTTTTCTACGAGACTCGTAGAGTCTAGGATCGGAGCGCAGAAACATTGCAGCCTTCCCCTGCAAATGAGATTAGCTCTACACCCCTACCTTCAACTACGGTGAAGTCTCTACTGCCGCACTTGGGGCATTTCACGTAGGCATGTACAGCCTCTGGGACAAAGTGTATTGCTTCACGCTCTTCCTCTGAGAGGTTGACATCGTCGAGAGTCCATTCGTGGCCGCAACGGTTGCAGTAGAATTTAGCCTTCTTCCTTACAAACTCTATATGTTTTATCTCGAGACCCTCCGTCTTCGCGATATTCTTGAGGGCGAAGCGGAAAACCTCCCAGTCAATGTTTTGGAGCTCGCCAAGCGCTATCACAACATGTTCCAGTTTTCGACACCCAAGCTCTCTGAATAGGAAGCCTAGAACAGTACTAGCTAAAGCCCACTCATGCACAGTTTGAACACACCCGGGTTTGAAGCTGTGGAAAGCTCGAATCTATAAGACTTTAGATTTTCGGTTTAGATGTTAGAGGTCTAGCCCAGTCTTTCAAGTAGTTCTCTAGCACGTCTCGCAACTTCTGGTTCGAGATCAGCTAGCACCTCTGCCAAGAACTCTAGTATGCCGGGTACATCGGCAACCCCCATAAACCCGTCGACAGGTCTACCCTTGTAGAACAGTATTGTTGTAGGAGTGCTCATTACTCCAAGCTCCCAAGCAGGCTCTGGAGCACTGTAAGCGTCTACTTCGACAAACTCTATCACATCGCCAAGCAACTTTGCGACTTCCTCAACAAATGGTTTGTACATTTCACATGCTGAGCAATATGGTGTAGTGAACACCACAAATACCGGCTTAGACGAGTTGTTGACTATGTTCCAAAACTCCTCACTATCTCTTACAATTCTCACGCCACGTTTCACTCCAGACATTTTCTCGGCATGAACGCGTTTGCCCAAATACCGCTGCGCTATCTTATCTAGAAGCTCTGCAAGCTCTGCATCCGTATCCCTTATACTCAAACCATACCACACCCCAAACCAATTCCAACTCCAAGTTCTAGCCGTAGAAAATATCTAGCGGTCGACACGAGGAAAATTCAAACATTCAATTATTTTCGACAAAAATGTCAAAATGTCAACTGGAAATTTGTGAAAGCCTCAAATAGCCTAGAAATACTTGTGTAATTGGTGAAAGCTGTACTCTGACACTGTGGTTGGCTATGAGGAGGACACCAGACTCCGACGTGTGAGGAGCTTATTGGTTCCGAGCCCACCACAATAGATTTCTAGAGTCTTATGGGTCTGGGTAGAAGCTCTACAAGGGCTGAAGGTTTTGGTGCAAGAGCCTACCACAATTTTGCTGGCAACAGTCCTCCTGACTATTAGCGGTGCATTTGCACCAGGACCTCTAAGCCTTTCAGCAATAATAGTTGGTGTGCGTAGTGGTGTTCTTGGCGGTGTTTTTATTGCGTTAGGCCATATGCTGTTTGAGCTCCCCTACGTGCTGGCATTGCTCTGGTTCGAAGAGAATGTTGTTGGGGCTATTAAGACTGCAAAGAACGTGATGGCTGTTATTGCTGCAGCATTCATACTCTATTTTGCGTACTTGACTGCAAAGAATGCTACAGTCGAAAGCATAGACTCTATGGCTGAGGGGAGGCTATTAAGGCTGCTTAAAATGCACCCTATACTCGTCGGACTCATCCTCACAGCGTTCAACCCATACTTCCTACTATGGTGGGTTTCTGTAGGCTATCCGATAATCGAGGCTATGGCCTCAAATTTGCCTCTAGTTCCACTCATATACACTGCACATGTTAGCCTAGACTACCTATGGCTTGGCCTTCTAGCGTTCCTTGGGAACTCAAGTGCACGCCTACTATCCTCAAAAGCTTATAGCTATTTTATGAGGGTGCTTGCTCTAGTTTTAGCTCTCTTCGGAGTAGACCTTCTAGCTAGAACATTTCTAGGATTACGTATGCTGCCGCTCTAGTAGAGGACAGGCCATGTTTTAGGGTCTAAGCAGTCTTCTAAGAGGGAGTAGAGAGTCTATGTTGGCTAGAGCTAGAGAATTGAGAGTTGCTAATAGCGTGCCTCGACTCAAAGCACTTGGTTACGAGATTGTCTGGTGGGAAGAGCCTCCAAGAGAGCCTGAAAAGTCTAGTGTGAGATTCGTCGATGTTATCCCCGAGTTCTCTAAAATCGAGCGTTTGCGAAACGCTACACTTTACAAGCATCAGGTAGAGGCTATGGAGGCTCTAGAAGCTGGCAAGAACATAGTGTTGACGGCTAAGACGGGGTCTGGCAAGACCGAGGCTTGGGCACTCCCAGCAATAAAGCATCGATGGAAGGTTTTAGCCATCTACCCAACTCTAGCACTTAGCGCAGATCAGATACAGAGACTCGAAACGTACTATGCTGCTCTAGGCGATCGAGATGCTGTTTTGAGGGTTGATAGGCCTACTCTCGACAGGTTTGGCGGTGAAAGATTTCGAAGAAAGTTGGTTGGAGCCAAAATAGTTGTAACAAACCCAGCATTCCTACTTGCCGACATTAAGAGGATGGCCCATGGTAGAGGATTGCTTGAAGACTTTCTACGCGAACTCGACCTAATCGTTGTCGACGAGCTAGACTTCTACGGGCCTAGAGGAGCCCACCTCATACTCGCAATGATACAGCTGCTCTCTGAACATCTTTCCTCCAAACCGCCTCGAGTAGCCGTGCTAACAGCTACCCTCGGCAACCCTGACGAGCTTGCCTCCTACCTAACACGTATCACGGGTAGAGAGACAAAGATCATCCGTGGCAACCCATTCTCTCCAAAGAACCGCTACATCATAGTCTTGGGAAAGGGTGTTGACGCTCTAAAAGACTATATTAGAGCCTACAGCAGCGTTATAGCTTCAAGAGCTCCATGGATAGTAGAGCTTCTCGATGACGAGGAAGAGTTTAGAGAACACCTCTACGAGATATACGAGGCTTTAGAGGCTATAGGGTTGAGACCTCCACGCCCAGGCTTAGACCCTGTCGAGATTCTAGCGTCGCTCGTTGAAGCAGACGAGGATGGTGTGACACTGGTTTTCACGAGAAGTATACGGCATGCCGAGAAACTCTACAGAAGTCTCAGGGAGAGATTAGGCGATAAAGCTTCCAAAATAGCTGTTCACCACCACCTAGTCTCAAAGTCTAAGCGTGAAGAGATTGAGAGAGCTGCTAGGGAAGGCCGTCTCAAGATGATAATAACTGTTAGAACTCTTGCACAAGGCATAGACATTGGAACAATTGTTAGAGTTGTACACATTGGACTTCCAACAGATTTGCGAGAGTATCAGCAGAGAGAGGGGAGGAAGGGGAGGAGGAAAAACATCCCAGTTACAGAGTCTATAATAGTTCCTGCTGGCTTGTGGGATCGAAAGCTGTTAGAGGCTGGTTCTTCGGCTCTCCGCCAGTGGATCGAGCTTCCACTTGAAAAAGTCTACATAAACCCCAAGAACAAGTATGCTTTGATCTTCCGAGCTCTTTGGAAGCTTTTCAGAAACCTGCCTCTCGAAGACGAGGAGGAGAAAATCCTGCTCGAGTACGGGTTAGCCGAGGAAACCACAGACTATCTCTCTGGAGGTAGACGGTTGAAGGCTAGTGAGAAGGGTATCCGGTTTTGGAGAGACATAGGCTTTTACGAGCATGGACCTCCCTACGGCTACCGTAAATACTTGTATGTTAGAGGTAGAGAGTTGAGGGTTGGAGAAGAAGCTAGTATTAGAGATGTTGTTGAAAAGTATCAGCCTGGAGCCTTTGACCCGAGCACAGATGCTCTTGTAGTCGATGTTGATCCGAAAAAGTATAGGGTTGTTGAAGAGTCTATAGAGGATGCTCTAGCTAGATCTTGGATTGCAAGAGCTGCTAGTCTCTACGAGGATGTAAAGCGCGGTTGGGGTGAGAAACCAGATCTAGCAAACGATATGAAGTACGGTCGTGTATACACGCTAGTTGCACTCAATGTGCGTGCTCCAGCATCTGGCTTTGGTGAACTCGAAGAGCAGCCAATAGATGTTGAGTGGGTTATCGAGTCTAGAAGACCTAGACTTGCTAGAGGAGCTGAAGGACGTACAAGAGTCTACCACGAAACATTCACTGTAAAGCTTGGTGCACCCGTTAAAGGCAGATACATAGACTACACCTATGGCTACTCGTTTGAAGCTCCAGCAACAATATCGTCTGACGATCTACGTCTAGGTCTCACAATGCTCATAGTGTTCCTCCGATTAAACCCCAAGTACGCTATACCACTTACACTACTCCAATACCACGTGCTTTCTGCAGGTTCAGTTAACCTCATATACTTGTGGGAGCGAGAAGCTGCAGGTATTATCGAGGAGCTTGACTGGCTACGTGTAGCAGAGGAGGTTGAGAGGTATAGGTTTCCAGCACTCGCCATACCTCTTGCTGCCGCTGTAGATCTAACATCTGCACTTCGCCTTATCCGTGGCGAAGTGAGTCTTGAAACAGCAGCTAGACTTGCTGCTCTAGCAGCTAGAGTGATTGCAGGCCATCAACAAATTAGACTTGGCAATCTCGTCATCGAACATCCAAGACCAAGCAAAAGCCATGGAATAGCATCACTTGTTGTACTTCACGAGACAGTACAGCTTGAAAGTAGACAGATGCAAGTACTTGCAATAGCAGCTTACAACGGCGAAAACCACATAACCGTTACCTGTCGCGGTGAAACAAGTCTCACCACAGCTAGAGAGTTCGCACAAAAACTCCTTGAAGTCGTAGACAAACTGTTGGCAGAAGGGTTCAAAATATACATACACGGTGTAGAACAACACAACCTGCTTAGAAGACTTCTAGCCACAAGCTATATTGGCATATCGCTACTCAGACAAGCAGAAGCTGAAGGCAAACTCGTCGACATAGGCTCAAAACTCGCTGAAAAACTTGGCAGCACACCACTACTAGCCAATCTCACACCAAAAATACACGACTACGCTGAGTGGGTCCAAAGAGCTAAAAGAGCTAGAGATCTCGACGAGCTAGAGACAGCGTTGAAAGTGCTAGCTAAAACTCTTGCTGAAACACTCTACAAAGTCACACTAGCTTTGGAGAAGGGGAGGATAGCTATCAGCTCGAAGAAGTAAATGTTGAAACAAGCTTGTAGGTTAAAACCGCTCTATTCCTACACACATCAACACCTTCTACATCAACCTCACACTTGACCTCTAATACCACCACGAAGTCTTTTCCTCGAATAGCCTGGAAAACACGTAGCCAGTCTATAGTACCTGCACCTGGCGGCAAATGATCGTCTTTAGACCCACTATTATCGTGTAGGTGTAGGACAGATATGTAGCGGTCGTACTCTTCAACAATTTTTGCAACATCATATCCGTTTATATGGGCATGCCCAGTGTCAAGACACACTGTGGCTCCACTATCTCTTGCCAGCCTCACAGTCTCCTCAACTCTACTCCATGGAGGTGCGCTAACAAGATTCTCAAAAGATATTTTAACACCATACCTTTCACCTAGCTCGACGATTTTTCTAGCCAACTCTACACTCAACCCACCATACTTTCTACTTGTAGGATGCAATACTGCAAACCTCACATCATACTTTGCAACCACGTCCAACAACCTCTTAACACCATCCACACTATATAGTGCTAGATAGTCTTCGTAGGGTAGGTGGACCACTGGAACCTCTACACCTAGCCTACTAGACCTTTCAAGAGCTTTTCTAAAAGCATCAACAACGCCGCTTAACGGGTAAAATTGCCTAGCAAGATTCTCATAGTTGGCCTCAACCTTCTCAAAACCTAACGCATACAAACTCTCTATTGCATCTCCAAGGTCTTGACCCAAGAACGTCAATGTAGAGGGTAGAACTACGACCATCTAGGGAACCCTGATCTCCACCAGTGCTGGTAGACAGCAAAAATAGCTACTCGTTTCCAGCACGAGGTTTGCTAAACTTTGCATGGATTATCTGGTAGAGTTTCTTTGCCCTCTCATACCCAACAACACGTTCAAGTTCAACAATTGATGCTCTGCATATTGCCTCAATACTCCCAAACTTTTCAAGAAGTTTTTCTGCTAGACGAGGACCTATACCTGGGAAGCTCTGTACAACGTAGAGTTGCTGCATCCAAAGCTTCTCAAACCTAGGCTTTCTATGCACAACAACAGGGCGTCTCGACTCACACTGTTCTCTCCTAGCAAGACTTGCAAGGATTTTAGCAGTTTCAGTGGGAGAAGCCGAATAGGCTATACGCACTCCATAATCTATTGAGACCGCTAAAAGCGCCATACGAACTTGGAAGCTTCTACTAGTCACACGCTCAAGTTCCGAGAAACTACCTTCAACGACTATTATTGGTGTCTCATAGTACTCTGAAAGCCTTCTAGCCTGGTCAAAAAGCCTGCCATCAAACACGCTCTTTGCAAGATCCTCAACAGTCTTTCTCTCAACAGCTACACGGTCAGAAACAACATAGTCTCCAACACCAAGTTGCTGAAATACTATCGCTACACCAAGCTCTTGAAGAGCCTCGGGGACACCCGAACCTCGCTCTCTCTCATCAACATATACTCTAGCACGACAAACCAACCTAGAGACAACCCCTACCTCTACACGGAATGCCGTCTAGACGCTATTTAGAGACTATGTTGCCTATCACACCAACCAACACTTCCACATCCACCATGAAAAACCAAAGGAAACACTTCAGCACACGTATACAACGACACACATCCAATACACAACAACGCTTGGAAGTTGAAGGTGAAGAAAAACACCACTACAAACACTTTAGCGTTACCCGCTAACCTTTGAGGAGGTCAGCGTTCCCCAACACTGCATATCCTGTTGAGCGGGGTTTGCATCCTGCGAGGTGGGGGAGTTCGAGTTTATAGCATTTAGCCAGAGGTTGGATGGAGATAGGCTATGTTTGGCTCAGTCTGGTAGGATTTCCGCATGTTTTCGGTCCCTGGTCCCTCATCATCGCATGTGGAAGATTTGCTATCTTAGTTTGGGGAAGAGTATTGGGGCTTCTTTCACCTGGTACTTCTCCCAGCAGCCGAAACATGCTTTATCAAAGCTCTCTATTTTGAAGCCTAGTGCGTTTGCTAGTCGTTCCATTGTTGCTGGCATGAAGGGGTAGAGCATTATTGATGCTATTCTTATTGCTTCTAAAGCGTTGTAGAGTATTGGGGCTGGATTCTCTGCTTTCCAAGGCTCGGTGCGGTTTAGGTAGGCGTTAGCTTCTCTGAGTAGGTCGAATATTGTTACTAGGGCTTCTCCCAACTTTACTTCGTCAACGAGCTTCTTGGCCTTCTCTAGGGTCTCCTTAGCTTTTCTCTCCAGCTCCTGGTCTAGGCTATTCGGTCTCTCTACTATGCCCCCAGCCTTTCTCTTAGCTAGCACTCCCACTCTCCTCACTAGGTTTCCTAGAGTGTCTGCAAGTTCCGCATTGTATGCCTGTCTAAACTGTTCAGGATTGTAGTCCATGTCCTTCTCCAACGTTGAAAACCTCATTAGCAGGTATCTAACTGCATCAACATTGCCATACTCGTTGACAAGGTCTTCTATGCGTACCACATTCCCAATAGTCTTGCTCATCTTCACGCCTCTAACTAGTATGAAACCATGGACTATGACCTTCTTTGGAGGTGGCAAGTCTAGCATGTCGAGGAGCGAGAACCAGATTGCAGAGTGGAACCAGAGAATGTCTTTGCCTATTATGTGGTGTGCTGAGCGCCAATACTTCCAGAATGTCTCCTCATCTCTACCCCAGCCTATCCCAGTGAGGTAGTTGAGTAGAGCGTCCACCCAAACGTAGATGGTGTGGTTGGGGTCCCAGGGCGCCTCTACACCCCAGTAAACTCTGCTCTTTGGCCTCGTTATAGAGAGGTCTTTGAGCCCTTCTCTTCTAAGCTTAGAGATAATCTCTCGCGCATACTCTCTCGGATATATTATGTCCTTCGTCTCCAACAGCTTGAGTATCTTTTCAGTGTAAAGTGATAGTTTTAGGAAGTATGTTTCCTCTTCAACCCACTCTAATGGTTTCAAGTGTATGGGGCAGAACTTCTGACCATCTTTCTCGAGATACTCGCCCTCACCATAGAATTTCTCACAGCTTGTACAATACCAGCCTCTATAGACACCCTTGTATATCAAGCCCTTTTTGTAGATCTTGGTCAAAGCTCTTTTCACAGTCTCAACATGGTCCTCATCGGTGGTCCTTATAAACCTGCTATACCCTATGTTTAGGAGAGACCAGTATTTCTTGAAGAACGATGCCATCTCGTCAACAAACGTTTTAGGGTCTTTACCAGCTTTCTCTGCTGCACGTTGAAGCTTTAATCCATGCTCATCTGTTCCTGTTAAGAAGAACACATCGTCTCCTAGCAGGTAGTGCCAACGTGCTAGCACATCTGCCATTATGGTGGTGTATGCATGGCCTATGTGCGGCTTGTCGTTTGGATAGTAGATTGGCGTTGTAACGTAAAAGGTGCCAGGCAACTCCACTCCAACCCTATCAGCATGTCATCTACAAACCAGCCGATAAACTCTAGCCCACTCTGTAGAGTAGGCAGCAACATCGAGTATTGTTTTGCTAAAGGTTGTTGGGCTAGGATAAGCCTATTAGCTGGCTGGCAAGCTTATTCCAGCCCAAAGAGTTGTGAGGGGACTACCATAGCCTTGGAACCTATTCTGCTGAATAGGTGTCGGTTTGTCCTCTACAGCTGGAGGGGGGATGTTGGGGAAAACGTTAGTGTTTACATTGAAGATGGGCGTATAGCATGGATTGGTGCTGATAGCCCTCCTTTAGGTGCTAAGAGCGGTTTTGTGGTAGACTGTGATAAGCATGTTCTAATGCCATGCCTCTACAACGCTCACACCCATGCTGCTATGGTGCTCTTGAGGGGCTACCACGACGATAGCGAGCTTATGGACTGGCTTGGGCACATGTGGGCTGTCGAGTGGAATCTTGATCCACACATAGTGTATCTAGCTAGCAAACTTGCAGTCTTAGAGATGGTTGCAGGTGGCACATGTGGGTTTATGGACATGTACTTCTACCCTGAAGAAACAGTTAAAGCTGCGAAAGAGGTTGGTGTTAGAGTTGCTCTTGGACCTGTTATAATGGGCGATGTAGACCCCTATAAGGCTGTTGAAATATCGTTAGAGTTTGCCAAGAGGTTTTGGAGAGACGACACAGTAAAACCTGTATTCAACGTTCACAGCATCTACGCTACACCACATGACGCCATTAAGCTAGCTGCAGAGAAGAGCTTGGAGCTTGGAGTGCCACTACACATACACGTGTCTGAAACACGGAGAGAGGTTTACGAGGCGAAGAAGAGATATGGTGTTTTCCCGGTAGAACTGCTGGATAGGAAATTGAAAGCACTACATAGTAGGACCGTGCTAGTCCACGCTGGCTGGATTGCAAGCTGGGAGCTAGAGCTTGTAAAGAGGGCACGTGCATCAATAGTCCATTGTCCTACCAGCAATATGAAGTTGGCTACAGCTGGACACTTCCCAGCCTACGAGGCTATAGAGATGGGCATTAACGTTGGACTTGGAACTGATGGTGCTGCTAGCAATAATAGTCTCGACATGTTCTTGGAGATGAAGATGATGGTAATGCTACAAAGGCACAGCTACTGGGATACCAGGATAAAAGCTGTACATGCTCTTAAAGCCGCTACAATTGGCTCTGCACACGCCATGGGCCTTGAAGACGTTGGCGAGGTTAGGGTGGGGTATAAGGCCGACCTAGTCCTACTAGACATTGTGAGTCCAAGAATCCAACCACTTAGACAAGACAATCTAGTCTCCACAATAGTCTATGCTGCAACGGGAGACAATGTAGCATATACGATAGTCGATGGAAAACCCGTCTACACTCCCGAGAATAGGGAGGAGATGTTCGAGGAAGCAGTTAGAATAGCTGGAGAGCTCAACAGCTTCATAGAAAAACTTGGTGGAGAGAAGATCCAGGTTCCACCGTGTAGCCCTCAGCAAGCCTGTAAAATGCCAACAATGTCGGTAAAGGGGGGTTCAGTCATCGCTAAACCAGGATAGCTCCTCAACCAGACGGTGTCCCCATCTCCACACATTCATAGCCTAGATACCAGGCTATTAGCCTACGTATAAGCTGCGACATGGACATGCCATGCTTCTCTGCAAACTGTTTTAGAGTGTCCAAAGCCTCGCTCGTAGCTTTCAGCATAACTCTCGACATTTTCTCCACCCTACACTTTAGAGGGTCTTCAGGAAGCTCGTCTGCAGATACACGACCATCTCTAAGCAAGCTTGAAAGTGTATCTACCAGAGCATGTTTTTGTTGCCCTAAACCTCTCACCTGCTCTGCCAGAGACTGAGGCAATACAACTACAATAGGACGTCCACTTCTACCACGAATCATTCCACTAACACCTGCAACCCAGGCTTCCAGATCACACATGATAGCATAAAATTAAGCTCAAGATGGGTGAAGCACAGCTAAACATTCACGCAAAACACTTGACTCGATAAACTGTGCTAGTTTCCAACATTTGCGGCAAGTGTTATAAGGCCCTCTGCAGTACGACTGTCTAGTACCTTAACGGTGTTGGGTATGCGTACTTGGCTCATTGCAATTGCCATTATAGTTGCATTGATCGCAGGTATAGTTTTAGGTGCAATTACCATACCGAGAACTATTGTGACAACGAGCATTGTAACAGAAACTAGTACATTGACGGTAACTACGACGACTACAACTACAGAGATTTTGCAAAAGCCTGTGATAGTGGTTGTTGATGCGCGCGGATCAACGCTCAAGTTTGAGACCATACCTAGGAGGGTGGTTGCGCTAACACCAGCTATAGCTGAGATAGTCTGTATGTTGGATTGTAGTAGGCTTGTAGGTGTTGTGACCCCCGTTACCTACCCACCAGAGCTGGTCAAAGCTGTTGAGGAGGGAAGAGTGGAGGTTGTTGGGAGCTACTGGTCTCCTGATGCCGAAAAGATACTAGCTCTAAAACCTGATCTTGTTATAGCAGATCTTGGTGTGCCAAAAGACATTGTTGTTGCAAGCATGTTGGAGCAGCATGGCGTTAAAGTGCTCTTTGTCAAGGGTGGAAAAGCAGCAACAATAGACGATATTGTCGCAGATGTGATGTTGGTTGCATCGGTCTTGAACGAGACTAAGAAAGCACAAGAGTGGAAACAAAAGCTTGACAGTGTAGTTGACATGGTTACAAAGAAGCTAGAGAGGGCAAACGTTACAAAACCTCCAACTCTTGTTGTGTTGGGCCCACCATCTTGGGGTCTTTGGGTAGCTGGTGGAGGTACATTCATAGACTCGCTGCTCAAGGTGGCTGGAGGTGTGAATGTTGCAGGCAAATACCATGGATGGGTGCAGCTAAGCTATGAGGATGCACTCAAGCTTAACCCTTCAAAGGTTATTGTAACTGTGATGGGTGGTAGAGAAGAGGGGCTTCAATGCCTAGAGGCTTGGAAGAAAACGCCGCTCAACAACACCAAAGCATTTCGTATGGGAGCGGTATGCGTTGTTACTGGACCTGCTGACGATGCCATAGTTCGTCCTGGCCCTAGAATAGTTGATGCAATCCAGATACTAGCCTACATACTCCACCCAGACATTTTCAACCCACCTGCAAACTACACCAATCATATAGTGTGTTTGAAGCAGCCTTAAGCATAGGTCAAGGTTAGAGGAACAGTTGTGTTGCTAGGGTGAACCGGCCATGCCATCTTCTTGAGTTGGTGGGGGCTTAGTGTTGGAAGTAGATTTTCAAACTGTTAAGAATCTTTTAGCGGGACCACGTAAACGTGGAATACTACTAATAACCATCATATCTGTTTTGTTTATGTTGGTAGGCCTAGCATTCCACATAGCAACACTCTCACCATCACTTTCGCCTCTTAGAGCTTACCGCATTATAGCTTCTGCATGTGCAGGTGCTACTCTTGCCTTGGCAGGCTTGTTCCTCCAAGCTGTCACCCAGAATGTGCTTGCCGAACCCAGCCTCTTGGGGCTTTCCGCTGGCGCCTACCTGTTAACAGGTTTAGCCTACCTTCTAGGCTACTCACTGATATACTACCGCTACGGGCTTACACTGGTAGCGTCGATCGGTGCTCTACTCGGTCTTTCACTAACATTGGCTGTTTACAGGTTTGTTGGTGGCTATGGCAGTCTCGAGCTTATACTGTCTGGTATTGCTGTCTCCTCAGCACTTATAGGTTTAGGTGAGCTTATAGCCTATATAGTCTACACGTTGTGGAGCATCCCCCTAATAGCCATGTCGGTGGGTACTCTAGCCTATGTACTTCCAAGCGACACAATCATACTATCCACTACAACGGCTATAGGGTTGTTCTACGCTCTTGTTGCAGCAAAAAGTCTAAATGCGCTCCAGTTTGGAGATGTGCATGCTCAAAGTCTAGGCTATGCTCCGAAAAGGATAAGGATAGTTACAAGTCTTGTTGCAAGCCTGCTGACAGGTGCTGTTGTTGCTACCTGTGGCCCTATACCGTTTATAGGGCTTATCGCACCAAACATTGCAAGGTCTATGCTAGGGTCTGAGAATAGGTTGCTTGCAATAGCCTCGGCTTGTCTTGGAGCATCAATACTGCTTTTCTCAGACTCTCTCCTAAAGTTTGTAGGGACTATGTGTGGGTTGGGCGAGTTACCTGTAGGTCTTCTCACAGGCATGGTGGGCGGAGTTTTCCTGGTTGCAAGCCTTAAAAGGGTTAGGAGAACGGGTTGAAAGCGTGGTCGGCCACGAGCGCCCTCCACACGCCGATTCGGCCCCCCTTCGGCGGAATGAGCTCCTCATCCTAGCATGGCTCTATTGTGCTAGGGGGCTTTGTTGTTATCGCGTATGTGACCATCGTGACTTCTGGAATCTCCCATGTTATCCTCCTAGAGATCTCGTCCAAGACTTCTGCTGGAAGTCTAGCCCAGTCAGCAGTCATAGCATCTTCACTTAAAACTATGCGGACAGTTACTATGTAGCCTACAGCTCTTCTATCACCTTTAACGCCAACCCACTTATCGTCTCCTACAACTGCAAATGCCTGCCAAACCGTGTAGTAGAGACCATACTTTTTCAAAACATCTTCTACAATCTTAGAGGCTTTCCTCACAATCTCCAGCTTTTCTCTCGTAAACTTGCCTATAACCCTCACAGCAAGACCAGGTCCGGGGAAGGGGTGGCGATACGCCGCCTCATAGGGTACACCTAGGCTTAGCGCTATCCTTCTAACCTCGTCTTTGTAGAGAAGTCTGAGAGGCTCAACAAGCTTTAGCTTTAGCCAGGAGGGTAGGCCGCCAACATTATGGTGTGTCTTTATCCTATCAGCACCTTTCACAGCACCACTCTCAACTACGTCTGGGTAGGTGGTACCCTGCACAAGATACTCTATATCGCCAAGCCTCTCGACAATCTCTTGGAAGATACGGGCAAACTCTTCACCAATAATCCTACGTCTTTCTTCACAATCGCTAACACCCCAGAGTCTCGAGAGAAACCTTTCACTCGCATCAACAAATAGTGGTTCAAGCCCAAGCCGCTTAAGAAGCCCTAACACCTCTTCTCTCTCACCCTCTCTCAACAACCCATGATCGACAAAAACTGTTACAAGACGTTTACCTACAGCTTTTCGCGCAATAAGAGCAGCTGTTGTCGAATCAACACCTCCACTTACAGCTGCAAGAAGCCTACCACCGCCACCAGCAACTCTTCTAACATAGTCTATAAGCTTATCAACAATTGCTTCTGGCTTCCAAGTAGCTCTACAACCAGCAACTCTAACAGCGAAATTGTAGAGGAGAAGCCTACCCTTAGGCGTATGCACAACCTCTGGATGGAATTGAACGCCATAGACAGGCTTGCCCTGCACTCTAAAAGCAGCCACATACCCGTTCTCGCTAACAGCTAGAACGTCAACTCCAGAAGGAACTTTTGCCACGTAATCAGAATGGCTCATCCACACAACCTCAACACTATCCCAACCATAGAACAACATGTCGTTCTTAACTAGCCTAATCTTGGTCCTACCATACTCCCCCTTACCCCTCTCAACCACACCACCTAGCATTAGAGCAAGAAGCTGAAAACCATAGCATATGCCTAGAATGGGGACACCCAGCTCTAAAACCCACTCTGGAACCTTCGGAGCATTAGGAGCATAAACACTGCTAGGACCCCCGCTAAAAACAATGGCTTTTGGCCTAACCTCTTCCACAACCTCTCTCGAAAACTCGTCGACAGGAACGAGTAGAGAGTAGACACCAACATCCCTAAATCTACGAGCAATAAGATGGGCATACTGTCCGCCAAAATCGACAACAAGAACAGTGTCATGCTCCCTATAGGGTTTCCAACCTCCTAGCGTCTGCGAAAACAGATAGTCCACCGCCACACCCAACCAACCAGATCACAGGAGAAGACAACATCCTTTATAACTAGCACAAAACACTTGACACAATGCACAATACCGAGAAACAACATTATCAAAAACACCACATATGCTAAAACTGCAAAGCCCACAAACAATTAACAGATCCAACACCCCACATCAACGGTGTAGAGCTTGCAGTTGCAAAGTTGAAGACAACACTAAACCTCCATAAAACTTGACGACACTAGCTATAGGTTTAAGAAACTTTTAAAAGCTGTTCAACGTCCTACACCTTTCACCTCCCTTTCCACTATTCTTATCAAGTCTTCTATCTTGTAGGCTCTCTCCAAAACATCTTCCACTGAGAGCTGTTCTTCG
>DQUB01000036.1 GCA_015662475.1 Pyrodictium sp. | reverse complement strand
CTATGTAGATTTTTGTTTTACTTAGCTGAGGTGTTCCTATTACTTGAGGTTGGGGTGCCGTTAGTGCCAATGTTGTTGCTGGTGCTAGTATGGAGGTTAGGAGGATTGCTATTGTGAGGATTGCGGTGAGTTTGTTCATGGTTTTGGTCACCCTTTTCAGACTCTTACCTTCGCTGGGTGGTTGTTGGGGGTTGGTGGTTTAAATAGTGGGTGTGTTTTTGTGTGTGCTTTTGTGTTTTGTCAGCCAGCAGCCCCTTTGCTTCAGCCCCCCGTGTGGGGGTCTGCTTTGCTACATTTCATCATCTGTTTTTGTGGTGGTCTGTTGTGTTTATTTGGTGGGGTAGGTCTCTTATGTGTGTCTGTTTTGCTTTTTATTGTGGGGTTTTACGGGTGTTGTGTGCTGATGGGGTGTTGTGGGGAGTTTGAGTGGTTGCGTAGGGTGCTTGTTAGGGTTGCTGGTGAGGTTGCTGGGTTTTTGCGTGATAGGTTTGGTGTTGAGGAGTATTTGGTTGTTGAGACTCTTCATGGCGAGGATTATGGTATGAAGGCTGATGTTGAGGCTGAGGATCTTATTGTCGAGCTTTTGAAGAGTGAGGGTTTGGATGGTTGGGTTATTGGTGAGGAGCGTGGTGTTGTGAGGATTGGTCGTGGGGGTAACCTGTATTTTGTCGTTGATCCTTTGGATGGTAGTAAAAACTATGCTGCTGGTATTCCCTGGTGTGCTGTTAGTATTGCAGCTCTTGTTAATGGTGAGGGTGGGGTGCCAAGTTTAGGCGATGTTGTTGCTGGTGCAATAGCCCCTATTTTCGGTGGTCCTGTTCTAAGCTTTGCCCGTGGGTTTGGAGTTTTTGAGGGGGGTGCTCGTGTGCAAGCTAGGAGAGAGCCTCCAGCAAAAATGCTGTTAACGTATGTCGAGTCTCCAGAGCAAGCTCGGCTGCTTCGCACCTACTTGGAGATGTCTGGGCGTAAGAGTGTGAGGAGTTTGGGTAGTGCTAGTTTGGAGATTGCATGGGCTGCTCTTGGCAGGGTAGAGGCATTCATAGATCTTCGCGGCAAGCTTAGACCGGTAGATGTAGCCGCAGCTGTTGGTCTTGCTGTTGAGCTTGGCGCTTATGTAGCTGTAACACGGGCTTTTGAACCGATTACAGAGGTTAGGAGGGTAGGCTATGTAGCGGTAACAGCGTTTGACCACGTCTGGAACCTGATAAGAAAGACTATGACGTCATATGGTCTTGAAGATCCAGCAGAACACCTCCTCACCGTGTACAGGAAAAGCTAGGTCAAACTCCAAGATTGGCTCCTACAGCCAGCCATAGCACCCTCTCACCAGCCTAGATTGCCGTGTTAGCAGCATGTTGTAGGGCTGGGTGGAGAACCGTATCAGGTCTTTTTGGAGGGTGTTGTGTTTGTCTAGAAGCTGGCTTTTCTCGTGATGCTCATTCTTCCTCCCACGTCCTCCCATAGTGTGATGTCTAGTCGTTGTCCAGCTATCTCAACTATTACTAGGGATGGTCTCATTGAGCCGCCTCCGCCACCCCATACCCCTGTAAGACTTCCTGGGTTTATGTGTAGGATTCCCTCGTACTCTGAGAGGAATGGGGCGTGTGTATGTCCGCTTATGAGTATGTCTACTTCTAGCTGGCGAGCTATCGCTGTGAGCTGTTTTAGGTCTCCGCGAGGGTAGACTCCGTGGCCGTGGTATACTCCGAATCTTATGCCGTTTACCTCGAACTTAGCATATCTTGGTAGGGGTAGGTAGTCCATGTTGCCCTCTACAACATAGTATTGTTTTCCTAGGCTTTTCACCCACTCTAGAACAGCTTCTGACGTCAAGTCTCCAGCGTGTACAACGATGTCGTAGGGCTTGTGTTCCTCTACAATGTCTTCCACGTAGGGTTTCAGTTTCTCAGCTCTATCGGGTATATGGGTGTCTGCTATGATGAGCATCCTCATCTTCTCCAACCCCCACAACACTGTTGGGGGTGCGGGCGGCTGTGGGGAGAGGCTCTGGTGGTGATTTGCTGGTTTCCGTAGCAGGTTTTGGCGAGGATAGATTAATAGCTCTTTTGAACAGGATTGTGGAGCCACAGTATCCCTGCAAACTTCTACCCTTTTTCGTCGATGCATGGTGTGTAGACGATATCATTGTGAACATCGACGGCTATTCTTTCAAAGACTCGTGGTTGCCATGGCTATCTCCCTACGAGTATGGGTGGCGTGCTGCTATTGCGTCGATGAGCGATGTGGTTGCTAAAGCTGCAAAACCGCTAGCAGCTGTTGTTAGTCTTGGTGTTAGACCGGGCGATAGGGTGTACGATGTTGTCCGCATTGTTGAGGGGGTTAGAGATGCGCTGAATGCCCATGGGGCGTGGCTTCTAGGAGGTGATGTGAATAGGTCTGAGGAGGGGTGGATTGATGTAGCAACAATAGCTGTTAAGGGTGCGCCCAAGATTCTAGCTCAGACTGTGAAGCCTGGTACGCTCATCTATGCAACCTCGTACCGTCTATGGTATGCTGGCTTGGTACTACACAGCTTCTATACTGGTAGGTGGGTGGAGGCTAAAAGGCTGTTTCCAAAAGCTTTTGAAAGGTTTACACGTCCAATACTCCCTATCAAGTTCGTAGAGCTTGTACGTCTAACTCCATCCTGTATTATTGGTGCAAGCGATGTAAGTGATTCACTTGCACGTACACTTTGGAACATAGCCCAAAAAAGCAAACTTGCAATCAAACTTTTCAACATCGAAGCACCTCCAGAGGCTATAGAGTATTCCAAACAGTATGGTGTTGAGTTGCCCCACTTGCTACTCTATGGCGGGGAAGAATACGATATAGTCTTTGCAGTTGAAAAAAGTTGTGCGAGAGAGGTAGAGGAAAGAGCGTTCGAACTAGAACTAGAAGTCGTTTTATTGGGGGAGACTGTAGGAGATAGAGTTGGCGTATATATTGGCGGTTCGCTTGTAGAGCCTAGAGGCTGGAGACATTTTCCAAGCACTAGGCATGTATAGTCTGGTTAGCCTAGTTGGATAGGGTGTTGACGTGTTGGGTGAAACACGTAAAGTGCAACGATTAGGCCAGTCAAGCCTAATAGTCACGCTACCTAAGAACTGGGTGAAACGTGTTGGGCTTAAACCTGGAGACATAGTGTATATAGAGGATGAAGGTGATAGCCTACGCATAAAACCGGCAAGACCATCTACAGAAGATCGTAGAACAACCATAGACTCTAGCGAGCTTGGCAAACTAGGCATTGGAATAGGCCAGCTTTTAAGCTGCCTATACCTACTCGGCTTCGACCAGGTTAGAATAGAGAATGTTGATCACCACTTTGTAGCAGAGGCAAGGCGTGTAGCGAGGAGGCTAAGCGGTGTCGAGGTTCTAGCCTCTGCAAATACCGTGGAGGTTAGAAGTCTTATCGATGTTGGGAGACTAGATCTAAAAGACCTAGTTAACAACACGATAAGCCTGCTAACGGAGATGTTTGAACGTCTAGAGATGGCTATTAGTAGTGGAAAATCGCTCGATAGTACGCTTTATGAAGAGGCTATAAGGATGACCCATCTTGTCAACAAGAAGCTTATAGGTGAGATAGCAGGAGCAGATCCTACAAAACCAGCAATTCTAATGGCAATGGCTCTTTCAGGCCAACTAGCATCGATATTGGGAGATACTATTAGGCGTATGCCGGAACTCTGTAGAGAAGGTTGTGGCAACGTTGAAGAGCTAAGAGATACGCTGGAAGAGCTGAGAAACGCGATAAACAAGACCCTATCAGCTCTCGCTAGCGAACGTCTACACGCAGCTGTTGAAGCTGCTAAACTTTTGAGAAACGTTGTAGAGGATGTTTGGGAAAAGCTGTTGAAGAGTGGAAATCCAAGAGAAACAGCTATACTAGCTAGACTACTTGACGCTGCCTACACGGCAATAGCTGTTAATGGTGTGACCATCTGTGTTTCACTCTACGATCGACTATCCATGAACACCTCTAGTAACAGCTAGGAAAACTTCCTCCAATGTTGACGCACCATACTTCTCCTTCAACTCTTGAGGGCTACCTTCCTCAACAATACGACCACCAACAATAATTCCCACACGATCGCATAGACGCTCAACTTCCAACATATTGTGGCTTGATAAGAGCACTGTCACACCCATACTACGAGCATAGGATCTTATTATGTTGCGTGCTCGAAGACTCTGCTCAACATCAAGCCCGCTCGTAGGTTCATCTAATATTGCAAGTTTTGGTCTAACAGCCAATACCGCTGCTAGCAGTAGACGGCGCTTCATACCCTTGCTATAGGTTTTCACCTTTCTATGCAAATCCCTACCTAGACCCGAGATGCGAGCTGCCTCTTCAACCACACTTGCAACATCTTCTTCACGACTAAACCTCAATCTTGCGATAAACTCGAGAAACTCGATACCCTTCATCTCGCTAGGTGCTCCCGCATCTTCAGGCAAATATGATATCAGCCTCCTAACTAGAGCATCTTCTCTAACAACATCGTGGCCATATACAATAGCTTTGCCAGATGATGGTTTGATTAGAGTAGCCAAGATCCTCAATGTAGTCGTTTTGCCAGCTCCATTAGGGCCTACAAGACCGTAGATTTCGCCTTCCTCAACTCTAAAGCTCAAACCATTCAATGCTCTAACGCCTTTAGGGTACACCTTAACCAAGTTATACACTTCAACAGCTAGTCTAGCCATGCTACCCACCCATAGACCTTGTAAACTTTGCTGCAATCAGGAGACTACGCTCTGTCGATACAAGTTTTGTGAACAGGTATATCATTAGACCTGTCTCTACAAGTCTTGCTGCAAGTGCTACGATGCTGAAATAGCTTACACCTAGTAGTCCTGCTGCAGCTGCAACTACAGGGCCTAGCAGTGGGACTAGGGATAGCGGTATGAGCCCAGCTATTGTTAGAGGTACGCCATAGACTGTCACTACACTTGAAGCGATAAAGCCTACAACGATTAGAAGGCTAACAGATATCCCCATTGCCTCGGGACCTGGCAGCAAGACTGATGCTACCAGTGCTAGACTACTAGCAAACACCATTTCCGCCACTATTGCTACTGCAATAAATAGGCTGTCAAGAGGGCTAAACACCTCCAACATGCTTGAAAAAGCTGTTGTAGACATTACGTAGAAGAGAGAGCCCATTATAACCGCACCTTGCGCTAACCCAGTTATAGTTGCAGCAAGCGATTTAGCCAATGCTATCGTGCGACGTGGCACAGGCTGAGAGAGTATCAACTCGAAGGTCTTCTCGGCATAGTCTCGCATCATACTCGAAACAGCTGGTGCGAAAGCAAATATCGCCATAAGCGCAAGCGGCATTGTCAACGT
>DQUB01000010.1 GCA_015662475.1 Pyrodictium sp. | reverse complement strand
TGCGGGTGGGGTTAGCTCTTGGCGTGGACTCTTCTGCTTTTACCCACACCTCATGGACTTTGCTGACCCCAATGACACGGGGCTTTTCATCCAATTTACGCTCTCCTTATCACATAGCAGGTCATCGGGAATCTCTGCACGTCAACAGAAAACTAGGAGTAGATAAGTGTGCTGTGAACTTGGTTGTAGCACGCGACTAACACTTATCAGCCTGGCAAGCTCGCTAAGTCTTTCTGTTAACACTAGAAGGCTTGGTATTGCGTTTTGTCTCAAGACCTGCCTTTGATGTTGTTTAAGTAGACTTGTCATAGTGGATCGTCCCTGTTCTTAAGCTTTGCTTTTCGGCTTTGAGAGATGTCGTCATGGAATCCCCGTGGGATGTGGACGAATGGCATATCTTCTAGCTTCTGTCTTTGGGGTCCTAGCTAACATTGACTTCTATATCTCCCTATGCGAGAAGATTAATAACACAAAGCACAAAGAATGCTTATCCTAGACATGCTCTGTAACTTTATGGCTAAGTTCAGGGTGGGGTCCAACAATAATAGTTTTCTATGCCATGTCTCAAGAGCAAATCTGTTTTACACATACTGTTGCTGTTTAGAATACTACTCCTCGACCTTTAATGAAAGACTTTTGCTATTTTTGGCGAAAAGTTTTCTTTCGAATAATCGACTATTTTTGCTGGAAAGACGTCTTGTGCATGCTTTCACGAACAGCTAAGCTATGGTGTGAACTAGAGGAGAGGTCTAGAGGTAGTAACAAGCAACAGTATCTTCTGCTGGCTCCTACTCGGCAAAAATCTAGTATTATACTGCATTACAATATTGTATTTGGAAGTCAATCTTATGCGGTGTTACTATACTTTCTACCCTATACTGGGTGTATCTGGTTAGTAAGCTAGCGAGATCTGGTAACAATATTTGCTGAGGTGTAGTAAAACTTGGTGAAACGTAGGAAGCGCTCTTTAACAAATCAACCAAGCTTATTCGATTTTATCAAGGGTACAGCCAAGGCTAACGGGAATAGTGCAAGAAAAGCTGATCGTGCAGAGGAGACAATAGAGTCTAGTCGAGCATCACGCCATATTATAGAAGAAATACTAGGCATTGTGGGTGGTAGGAAAACCTCCATAGCAATTGAATCTAAGAAATCGCGACAGGATGCTATCACCATGGGAATAGGTAAACCGCTTACAAGTGGTGCAACGACCATTACAGTAGCGTCAAACAACATTGTTGAAAGTAGCGACAATAAAGCAGGAGATGGTGTTAGAAAGGATGATTATAGCTTTGAAATTGCAAAAATTGTTGAGAGTAGCGAAATACCAAAGTATGGCAATTTAGACCTTACAAAGACGCTTGTAGAAGCAAGCGAGGGTGTTAGCGGTTATTTGCTAGATGTCTACTATGATGGGTCAAGAGGTGTTGCAGCAGTTAGACTTTATGATGATAGAGACAATGTCATGTATGTCTGGTTTGATGCAACTGGTCATAAGCCTTATTTTCTAACTGATCTCCCTCCCGACAAGATACAGGGTATTAGAGGTATTGTTTCTCATCCTGGTTTTGACTATCTTGAGACTGTAGAGAAGTTTGATTTGCTTAGATGGACTAAAAGAAGGGTTACAAAAATAGTCGTAAAAACACCTGATGTTGTACGTGTACTTAGAGATAAGGTTCCTCGAGCTTGGGAGGCGAACATAAAGTACCATCACAACTACATCTATGATCTACAACTCATACCGGGTATGAAGTATAAAGTTGTGGGCAAGAAGCTAGAACCTATAGAGTTCAAAGTCGGCGAAGAAGAGGAGAAAAAGATAATTGAGAAGTTTAGAGGTGAGAATGAAAGCACCATCAGAATGGCTGTAGAATGGTTGCCAATTTTTGAGCAACCACCACCAAAGATAAAAATGTTAGCTGTTGACATCGAGGTTTTCACACCGTTCAAGGGCCGAATACCAAGTGCTACTGAAGCCTCGTATCCTGTGATTAGTGTGGGTTTTGCATCAAATGATGGGTTAAAACTAGTGTTTGTCCTCGCTAGGCAAGGGCTAGTATGGGGTGAAAAGATATCTGAAGCATATAGACCAGAAGCTGTTGTAGAGGTGTTTGATTCTGAGAGAGCACTTATTCTTGAAACTATTCGACTTATAGCAAACTACCCGCTTATCTTAACGTTTAACGGTGATAACTTCGATTTCCCATACCTCTACAATCGAGCGTTAAAACTTGGTATTCCTAAGCACCTTCTTCCTTTCCGTTTTACAAGAACACATGTTAGTTTACGCTATGGTGTTCACATAGACCTTTACAAGTTCTTTTCAATAAGAGCAGTACAGTCATATGCTTTTGGCAATGCGTATAAGGAATTTACACTCGATGCTATTGCACAAGCACTACTAGGTGAAAAGAAAGCTGAAGTTGAAACAACTGTTAGCGATTTAACAGTGGCAGAACTTGTTGCATACAACCTTCGCGATGCCGAGCTTACATTAAAACTAATGACGTTTAATGGCGAACTAGTATGGAAGCTAATAGTGTTGTTGATGCGTATTTCAAAACTGCCTCTTGAGGATGTCACTAGAAGCCAGGTTTCAGCTTGGATTAAGAGCCTATTCTACTGGGAGCATCGTAGACGCGGCTATCTAATACCAACACGTGAAGAGATTGTGCGAATGAAGGGCGAGGTTAAAAGTGCAGCTATAATAAAGGGTAAGAAGTACCAAGGTGCAATTGTCCTCGACCCGCCAAGCGGAGTATTCTTTAAAGTCGTAGTATTAGACTTCGCTAGTCTGTACCCAAGCATTATTAAGAAATGGAATCTTAGCTATGAGACTATAAACCCAGCGTATTGTCCAGAATCTAAACTCGTAGAAATACCTGGTCTAGGCCACAAGGTGTGCATGGCATATCCTGGGTTAACAGCGCAAATTGTTGGTCTGCTAAGAGACTATCGTGTTAAGATATACAAGAAAAAAGCCAAAGACAAGAGTTTGAGCGATATAGAGAGACAATGGTATGATGTTGTCCAATCAGCTATGAAGGTATACATAAACGCTAGCTACGGTGTTTTCGGTGCTGAGAACTTCCCACTATACGCTCCACCTTTAGCTGAAAGCGTGACAGCAATAGGCAGATTTGCGATCACAGAGTCGCTTAAAAAGGCAAGCGA
>DQUB01000022.1 GCA_015662475.1 Pyrodictium sp. | reverse complement strand
GCCGGGGGCGGGATTTGAACCCGCGCGGCCTGATTCGGCCACCGGCTCTCCAGGCCGGCCCCTTGGACCGCTCGGGCACCCCGGCACTCCACAGCCAATATTTACTTAAAGGAAGGTTTATATGTAGTGCCACTCTAATGAAAACAATTATTTTTGAAAAATCTTACCTCAACCTTATCTCTATATAGACGTCTTCGGGCACTCTTACTCTCATTATTTGCCTCATTACACGTTCATCTGCATCCACGATTATTAAGCGCTTGTGTATTCTTAACTCCCATTTATCCCACTTCTTCGAACCTTCACCGTGTGGAAGTCTTAAGGTTGGTACAATGAGTCTCTTTGTTGGCAGTGGTATTGGCCCACGCATTCTTACACCAGTCTTTTTAACTATGTTTTTTATCTGCTCAACAACAAAGTTTAAACTGTCTATATTCGTACTCCACAATCTTATTTCGGCACGTTGCACCATTCTTACCACCTGCCAAACATGTTCTAACACATTGGGGCTATTAAGTAATTGGATGGGTTAACGAAGATGTGTTATTGGTTATGGCTAGTTAGAAAAAGTTGTTTTTCCAAAAACAGTTTGCCAGTAGCGTAGAAGTGTTTGGAAAAAGACATTTCCAAACTGCAAACCTTTACTTTCTTATCTGCACTTTTGCCGGTTTAACGTCGATTACTACACCAATACCTACTGTTTTACCCATGTCTCTCATTGCAAAGCGGCCTAGCTGTGGGAATTCGCTATACTTTTCTATTACCATTGGCTTGATGGGCTTGAACCTTACAATCGCAGCATCACCTTGCTTTATGAAGCTTGGGTTCTTCTCAACTATCTGGCCCGTTCTTGGGTCTATCTTAGCTTGAATTTCGACTATTCTAGCTGCAACACTGGCTGTATGAGCGTGTATGACTGGTGTATATCCTACTGTAATTGCCGTGGGATGCCAGATGATGAAGACTCTAGCTGTGAACTCTTCTGCAACTGTTGGTGGGTTGTCCAAGTGGCCTGCAACATCGCCGCGCCTTATATCCTTCTTGGAAACTCCACGCACGTTGAAACCAATGTTGTCTCCAGGCTCAGCCTTCTCTAATGGCTGGTGGTGCATCTCAATACTACGCACTTCGCCTACAACACCTGGTGGCATAAAGACTACCTTATCACCAACCTTCAATACGCCAGTCTCAACACGTCCTACAGGTACTGTACCAACACCGGTAATGCTGTAGACATTTTGTATTGGTATTCTAAGCGGCTTGTCAATAGGCTTCTGTGGCGGCTGTATATATTGGTCTAAGGCTTCTACCAGTGTTGGACCATTATACCATGGCATGTTGGGGCTACGCTCGATTAGGTTCTCACCAGTCCAAGCAGATACTGGGATAAATGGCACCTTGTTAATGTCAAAGCCAAGACTCTTCATGAACTTCTTTAATATCGCTACAATCTGCTCGTATCTCTGCTTGCTATATGGTGGCTCGGTTGCATCCATCTTATTGACCGCAACAATTACCTGGTTAATACCCATCGTCTTAGCAAGTATTAGATGTTCACGTGTCTGACCCTCTGGGCTCATACCAGCTTCAAATTCACCCTTTCTTGCTGAAACTACTAGGATAGCTGCATCTGCCTGGCTTGCTCCTGTGATCATGTTCTTGATAAAGTCTCTATGGCCTGGCGCATCAATAATTGTGAAGTAATACTTCTTTGTCTCGAATTTTACGAATGACAAGTCAATGGTAACACCACGTTCACGCTCCTCTTTGAGCTTATCTAATATCCAGGCAAACTTGAAGGACTCCTTACCTCTCTTCTTAGCCTCCTCCTCCAACATCTTCAAAGTCTTCTCGTCTACAAATCCTAAGCGATACAATAGATGTCCTACTAGTGTACTTTTACCATGGTCTACATGGCCTATTATTATCAAGTTTATGTGTGGCTTTTGCTGAGCACTCACTCCATACCACCCCTAATCTGCACACCATGGGGTAACGGTTGCACTCACTCTAGGTTAATAAATATTCTCTAATGTAGAATATGTTTAGAGCTTATCTGGAGCTTAATGCAATACGTTCAATCTCTTCCTTACGCCTTATAGCATAGCTCTTTGGATCATTGTTTGCAGCAGCTATTATCTCGTCAGCTAGGCATTCCTCGATAGGCTTAGGATTGTTAAATGCACATTGACGAGCACCCTCAGTTATATGTTTAAGTGCAACATCAACTCTACGTTGAGGCGATACATCAACAGCAACAAAGTAGGTTATACCACCATACATGATCCTAGTAACGTCTTCTCGCGGTGCTGCATTCTCAATAGCCCTCACAAGAACTTGTAGAGGATTCATACCAGTCCTAATGTATATTAGTTCAAAGGCATGCTTCACTATATTATAGGCTAAATGCTTCTTGCCAGTATTCCTGCCAGGCCTCATCATCTTATTAATAAGCCTTTCAACAATAGGTACCTCCGCTTTACCAAAGCGTCTATGCTCATGTCTACCTCCTGTATGGGGTACTACAACTGGTTTTAAACAAATGTAGCGCTTAAGACTCGGATCTCGAACCTCTATACCCTCATAGCTCCACTTGCCAAAGAGTTTTGGCTCTTCAGGCTTAATTGTTAGAGTTTCAGACATTCCCACACCCGGCGCAAAACAAGCAGGTAGAGGCTTAAAGGCTATACCCTACAAGAATTGATAAGGGGGAATACGCAAAGTCCCAACACTTGGTCGAGCCGCATGCCACCTCCGCCATCAGACCGTAACGTGTTGTTAAAGACTGTTAATGTTGATGCAATGGTAACACCTCAACCACCACACATTCCTGTAATAGTCCTCAATCTAGAAGATGGTAGAAGCTTCACATTATATTATGTGCCATACGAGATAGTTATAGCAATAAACAAGCTACAAAGGAGAACCGATAATCCAGTAACTGAGTTCGGCTCCCGAGAAACACTATTTGAAATACTCCTAGACTTTCAACCACTCCTTAAAGAGTTGAAGGAAAAGCTGATTCGCGTTGTAATAGACGAGTTCAACTACGAAACAGCACTATATACAGCTACTGTCGAATTTGATTTAGGAGGTATAATTATGAAGAGGAAAATGGTGCCAAGTCATGCAATATACCTTGCATTACTACTTGAGAAGCCTATCTATGTATTGAGTAAACTTGTAGACGAACAAGAAGCGCTAGAAGAAGAGATGAAAGATCTTGAAGATGAAGAACAACAAACATAGAATAAAACTTAGTTTATAAAATCGATATTATCTTTGTGGTTTCTGCTTCTTACCTTCGAGTATGGCTTTTAACGATACTCCATTAACCGTAACAACCTTATAGCGAACGCCTGGTATATCGCCCATAGACCTACCTCTAGGACCGCCAATACCCTCAATCAAAACCTCATCATGCTCATCAACAACTAGTAGACCACCATCTCCAGGCACAAATGCTGTTACAACACGTCCGTTCTTTATAAGCTGCACTCTTACACATTTACGCACTGCTGAATTAGGCTGTCTCGCTTCCACACCAACCTTCTCCAGCACAATACCTCTAGCCATTGGAGCACCTTCAAGAGGATCATACTTCTTCTTAAGCCCTAGCATGCGTATCTTAAACTCACGTTGACTCCATCTGAACTTCAATCTTTTCTTCCTAAGCTTTCTAGCGGCAAACAAACCATTAGGCGACTTCTTGCCAGCCATACTAGACCCCCAGCCCTCGAAACGCCAACTATTCGCTTATCTACTTAATCCTTACATCGTCTATGTTGAAATATCTTTTAAGCAAAATTCTTGCAACAGCAACTTTCTTTCCACCTTTGCCAATAGCTTTACCCTTATCTGCCGGATCCACGGTAACATAAAGTACACGTTGATTGTTTCTCTTAACTATTCTAATACCAAGTACACGAGCTGGTGCAAACACATTCTTTACAAAATTCTCGAGATCCTCAGCATATTCTACAACTTCTATTTCTTTATTGAAGAGCTGTCTCAACCTGTTTATATTTGAGCCCCTCCGCCCGATAACCCTACCAGCATCACCCGGTCTAACAACAAATATGATCCTATTATTCTCATTATCAACGACACAGTCTCTAGCAATAGCGCCTGTCAAGTCTTGTAAAAGCGAGATATACCTCATCTCTTCAACAGTCAATTTTATTTCAGGCATAGCTTATCACCCTTTAACCTCCACAACTGAAAGTTCTTTCACAAGATCTACTATCCTAGACGAACCAGGGTCTATTATAGCTAAACTCATTACCGTGAAAGGCTTACCACACACCGCACCAAGTTCAACACTTGTACCAGGATAAATGTAGACTGGTATATTGCCAAGTTTAGCGTAGTAAAGTATGTCTCTCTTAACTTCAGGAGGGGCATTTGCAGCAACAATAACAGCTTTCACCTTACCCAGCTTTAAAAGCTTCAAAGTTTTTCTAGTGCCCAAAATAACTGTGCCAGTTTTTAACGCTGTAACCAATTCTCGCTCAATATCAGCTACACGACCGCTCTGCGACAAGTACTAACCTCACCCCCTGCTCTGCTCCGCAGCTTGGCGTAGAGGTTGTGGGTTCATATACACCTCCACCATGCCAGTACCGACATTAACTACGCCACCAACTATAACGTTTTCCGCAACACCTAACAACCTATCCTCTTCACCACTAGCCGCAGCCTCATACAGGTTTTGTACAGTCATTTCGAAAGCTGCTCTAGCTAGAGCGCTAAGTTTCTCTCCACTAACACCATGTCTACCAATTTGTCTAATTCTACCCGTTTGTGTCATAATGTCAGCAACTAGTATCAAATGTCTTATGTCAACATCAAGACCTTGTTCATCTAGAACATTTTTCATCTCTCTTATAAGTGCTGCTCGAGCAGCTTCTATACCGAGCACTTCTTCTATTTCTTTAATGCTATTAGTTATTGTTCTAGTTGGATCTACCCCTGGTACATTCAAGACCTCCTTTAAGTTGCTACCTTCAGTCACTAGCACATACTCATCACCTATACGTTGTATTACAACTCTTCTTATCTTTCTTATGCCCTTAATTTTAGCATTCAACACTTTTTCTCTCTTCTTCTGCAAGTCCATAATGCTTATAGACTCTGTTGGAGGAAGCTTGATTATGATTGTATAAGGATCGTTAGGGCTTTGTTCGATTTCACCTATCTTTAGCCTCTCCAAAGTCTTTTTGACCTGGTCGATCGATACACCCTTATCCTCTAACATTACGGGATCAAGTCTTACTATAATGCTGAAATTCATGAGGTCAATGTCAACCTCTGATGCAACATTAACTATTCTTGTAAACTCTATTCTCCTCGCAACCTCCCGTGCTTTTTGCTCATCATACCTGTGTTCTTCGTCTAAATAAATGTACATAATGGGTGTTGAAGGTTCCTTCTTCGCATCAACAAGTTCGATGAATCTTGGTAGACCCAAAGTTACGTTGAATTCTCTAACACCAGCATAGTGGAAAGTTCTTAGAGTCATCTGCGTGCCAGGCTCACCTATAGACTGTGCTGCCACAGTACCTACAGGTTCTGCAGGTTCAATAAGACTGTTGTCGTACTCTTGCAACACATATTCTATTATTTTCTTTGCTTCTTCGGGTGTTAAACCGTATTTCGAAGTCGTCTCTTTCAACTTTGTTTCAAGCTCTTCGTAAATTCGTTTTGGCAGTCTTTGCTTAGCTTGCTCTAGCAAGTCCTTTATACTCTGCTTTATAGTCTCCCAATCCCATATGAGTTTGAGCTCACTCATATTCTCCACCCGATAACTCTCTCAATCTCTCTATCTATGTTTACAGCTTTACCATGTGCACTCTTCATAGGATCAACACCATCTTCACCGTATACAAACTGTACAATTGTACCATCAGGTAGTCTTGTCGTACCATCGTATTCTACTCTCAAATCTTGTAGTGCGTTTATTAATCTACGCTGCATGTAGCCACTCTGCGAAGTTCTAACAGCTGTATCTACCAGACCTTCTCTACCACCTGCAGCGTGGAAGAACACCTCAATTGGCGACAAACCGTCGTAGAAGCTCGAGTATACAAAGCCTCTTGCTGCTGCACCTAGGTCTCCAGGCTTGAAGTGTGGCAAGTAGCGATCACGGTATCCTCTATATATTCTCTCGCCTCGAACCGACTGCTGGCCCAACAATGCTGCCATTTGCGTTATGTTTAGCTCGTTTCCACGCGCACCCGTACGAGCCATTATGAATACGTTGTTGAACGGATCTAGATAGTTTACTACTATGTCTTCAACCTTCTTACGTGCAGCTGATAGCACGTCAAGTATCTTCATCTCAAGTGTCTCCTCGAGAGTTCTCCCTGGTATTGGTTCTAGTTTACCTTGCTTATACAGTTCTATTAGCCTGTAAACTTCTTGCTCAGCTTCTCTTATAATCTTCTTTACCTCTTCACGCGCCTCTCTAGGTAGAGCAACATCGTCTATTGTCATTGTGAAACCACGCTTTTCTATAAACCTTATAAAGACTCTGAATAAGGTGTCATAGAGCTTTCTAGCAAAGTCTGTTCCATATTCTTTAACAAGCCAGTGCATCATGTTCTCTGGTTGTTCAGCACCAATAGCCTTTTTGTCCAATACGCCTAGTAGTAGTTCTCCTTTCTTTATCACTATGTATGAGTCGTTGAGACAGAACTCATTGTCGCAAGCGAAGATACCAGAAGATACTCTTGCTTTACCCTTGAAGTTGAAGTCTTTAGGCAAGAATAGACTTACTATTTGCTTGCCTGTCCATCTAACCTTGGGCGACAGAATAGCTGGCTCTGGCAACTCACCTTTATAGCCTCCAGCAGCCAACAATTCTGCGACATCCTCTTTAGTCAATAGCGTAGCCTTTATCGTCAATAGATATGCACCACTAATGTAGTCTTGCAGTCCACCAATGATTGGGCCTCCATAGCGCGGTGATAGTATGTGATACTGTACAAGCATAAGCTCTCTTGCTTCTGCCTGTGCTTCTTCAGTTCTCGGTACATGTAAGTTCATCTCATCGCCGTCAAAGTCGGCGTTATATGGTGGACAAACTAGCAAGTTAAGCCTAAAGGTCTTACCAGGCATTACTTTGACAATATGGCCCATCATTGACATACGGTGTAGCGATGGCTGACGGTTGAATAGCACAATGTCGCCATCTCTTAGATGCCTCTCAACATACCATCCAGGTGCAAGCGATTCTGCAATCTTCTTGCGATCTGCATACCTTAAATCAATCTTTCTACCTTCAGGAGTTATAACGTAGTTTGCACCAGGCCATTTATCTGGACCGTTGAGGACATACCGTCTAGCCTCCTCAATATTCCATGGTGTAACAGGCATTCTGACTGTGAGCACCTTGGCTATTTCTATAGGAACGCCAACCTCGTTGATGCTGATATACGGGTCGGGCGAGATCACTGTACGAGCTGAATAGTCGACACGTTTACCGCTAAGGTTACCTCTAAACCTACCCTCCTTACCTTTAAGTCTTTGAGCTAGACCTTTGAGCGGTCTACCACTTCTATGTCTAGCAACGGGTATTCTTGGAAGCTCGTTGTCAAAGTATGTTGCAACATGATATTGCAATAGCATCCAGTGTTCATCTATTAGAGCTTGTGGAGCACCAGCATCTAAGAGTTCTCTCAACCTCTCATTTGTCCTCACGATATCTGCAAGCTTGTGCGTGAGATCATCTTCAGCTCTAATACCAGTCTCTAATACTATGCTCGGCCTAACATGTATTGGTGGTACTGGCAACACTGTAAGAACCATCCATTCTGGACGAGCTTCCTTGGGGTCTAATCCTAGAAGTTCTGCATCTTCATCTGGTACACGTTCAAGACGTGAACGAACCTCTAACGGGTTCAAGAACACTTTTCCTTCAGGTCTCTCTTCATAGAAGTTATATGGTTTTTCAAGCACTATCTTGTACTGTCTTTCACCACAATGTGGACATACCATAACCTTTGACGCACGCTTCTTTATCGCTGCAACAAGCATTTTTGCTAGTAGAGGCCATCTTTCTTTCAACTTCCTAAGCAAACTCACATAGCGTGTTAACTCTGCTTCAGGAAGCTTAATTCTACCACATCTCCTACACGTTGAGCGCAGGATATCATATATGTGCTTTATAAAGCCAACGTGAATTACTGGTCTAGCTAACTCAATATGTCCAAAGTGTCCTGGACAAGTTTTTGCATCATTACCACAGGTTGGACAGATTTGGCCCGGAGACACTGCGCCAAGTCTTGGATCCATTAAACCGCCTTGAATAGGTCTACCATCTTCATCGTATAACTCGCTAGTCACTATTGCTGTAACAGACATACGACGTATTTCATCTGGAGATAGTATGCCAAACCGGATAGACTTAATGATCTTCTCCTCAACAACCATAGACATCACCTCTTAAGAGCACTCCACTCATGCTTGTAACCAAGCCTTAGACGTGGTACAATACACATACTTAGAAGCTCCTGCAGCAAGAGTTTGAATGCGTATGGAACAACAACCGCCGAGATCTTACCCTTATCACCATGTATGGGACATATGAATCTACGCTTACGTCTATCAAACCATGATATATGACCACAGAGCTCACATACATAGAGTACATACCTATCACTGCTCTCTAACATTCTTTCTCTTAGCAATATTGCAGCACCATGACCTATTAGACAGTCACGCTCCATCTCACCAAATCGCAGACCACCTTCTCTAGCTCTACCCTCCGTAGGCTGCCTTGTTAGTATCTGCACAGGTCCTTTAGCTCTTGCATGTATTTTGTCGGCAACCATGTGGTGTAGCTTCTGGTAATACACGACACCTATTAGGATTGGTGTACGTATCAATTCTCCCGTACGACCATCATAAACTATTTCAGTCCCATCGGGCGCATAACCTAGCTTTAGAAGCTCAAGTCTTATATCTTCAATCGACTCCTTTGCAAAAGGCGTACCATCAACAAATCTAGCTTTAAGTGCTGCAAACTTACCCGCAATAGTCTCTAGTATCTGGCCCAACGTCATTCTTGATGGGAAGGCGTGTGGGTTGATTATCAAGTCTGGCGTTATACCATCTTCTGTAAATGGCATATCGTATTGCGGTATTAACATGCCGATAACGCCCTTCTGGCCATGCCTTGATGCAAACTTATCTCCAAGTTCTGGTATTCTAAGATTACGCACTTTGACTTTAACAAGTTTATTACCTTCAATATTCTCGGTTATCAGTACCATATCAACTATTCCACGCTCACCATAGCGAACTGACACTGAAGCATCACGTCTTCTTGCTGCTACTGTTCCAAACTCTCTATATTCTTCGGTGAATCGTGGCGGACTAGTCTTACCTATTAACACCTCTCCACCTCTAACGTGGACCTCTGGACTAACTATGCCGTCCACGTCAAGTTTCCTATACAGTTCTAGAGGTTTAGCTCCCTCAACACCAGGTTCTGGAATCTCAATCTTATCACTTAATCCACCCATGTAGCGGCGTTCCTCAGTCTCATAAAGTCTGAAGAAGGTTGATCGCGCTAAACCACGCTCTATTGAAGACTTATTCATTATTATTGCATCTTCAATGTTGTAACCAGTAAACGACATTACAGCAACAATCATGTTCTGGCCTGCAGGCCTATCATTGAACCCCATTATGTCAAGCATACGTGTTTGTACTAGTGGCTTTTCTGGATAGTGTAGTAGGTGACCACGAGTGTCAACACGCAATTGGAAGTTTGCAGCATATAGACCTAAAGCTTGCTTAGCCATTGCCGCTTGATAGGTGTTACGTGGTGCCTGGTTATGCTCAGCATATGGTATTGTTGAAGCCGTAACACCAAATACTGCTGCTGGCCAGATCTCCATGTGCGTGTGTTCAGGGGTAAGCTCGTCTGGATTAAGTGCTATGTAAGCGTTCTCCTCTTCTTCAGCATCTAAGAACTCAACTATACCGTGACGGAGAAGGTCGCTGAATTTCCACTCACCCTTCTTAAGCTTTTCAATGTGTTCTGGTTTCAGCTTCAGCTTGCCATTTTCAACTACAAAGACAGGTCTTAATATTCTTCCAGGATCAGTGTTTATGTAGACCTCATGTATGTATTCGGTCTTGTACAGTGCAACACTTACTTCTGGTTCAATTTTACCTTCACGCCTCAACCTTCTCAGCTCATTTACAAGTTTCTCTCCATCGCCAATGTAGTAGCCTACAAGTCTACCATTTAGGAATACCTTAGCAGCCTTCCTAATCTCTGGTGGATATTGGCCAGTCTTTCTAACCTCTTCAAAGACTTTTAGAGCGTCAACCACACCTAGCTCGAATAAGAGCTTCTCTATCTTCTTCTCATCGACACCAGCAGAAATGTAGGCCATCACAGCCAAGTTTTTCACAAGACCACAGTTGGGTCCTTCAGGGGTTTCGAATGGGCAAATCCTACCCCACTGAGTGCCATGGACGTCTCTTGCCTCGAAGTGAGGTTGACTACGACTTAAGGGGGATACGACACGGCGAAGATGACTCAACATCGACAGCCAATTAGTTCTGTCTAAAAGCTGACTCACACCAGTCCTCTGACCAGGCCAGTTACCTGTTGCCAGAGCTTCTCTAATCCTATTTGTCACAATATCTGATCTAACGAGCAGACGAGCTGATATCTTTCTGCCACGACTCCTAGCTCGCTCAAGCTGTTGTCTAATATCACTAACGAGGAATCTCATAGCAACTCTAAAAACTATCGCTATGAGGTCGCCTGCAAGAAGTATGCGTTTGTTAGCGTAATGGTCTTTGTCGTCAGGCTTTCTCCGGCCTAGGGCAAGCTCGAGAAGCTTGTTAGCCATTTGACCTAGGAATAAGGCCTTCTTAATCCTATCCTTAGGACTTGTGCCAAGATGTGGGAGAAGAAGTGTGTCAAGAACTCTCTCTGCAACCTTAATACGCTGCTCACGTGGTTTACCGATGCCCTCTCTAAACCTACTACCGATATAGTCTAGCGCGTCTTCGACTGTAGCAATAGCTCTTACTTGCTCAAGAGAAGGTATCAACATTTGTTGAATTTCTGGGTCAGGGCTTACAGCTAAGACAATATCCCTATCACTCTCAAGACCTAGTGCTCTCATCACCACTACAAATGGTATTTTGCTGAGTGCTCTTGTCATTGAAATGTGTAGAGTACCATCTTTATGTAGATCAAGTATGAGCTGATAACGTACACCGGCATAAGCTGAAATAACTTTAGCAGCATAAACAGCACTTGTACCTGCTTTAGCTTTATCAACAAGTATTCTATTTAATGCTTGATCTTCTTGCATTACGATAACACGTTCTGACCCATTAATGATAAAGTAACCTCCTGGATCTCTAGGATCTTCACCCGCCTCTACAAGTAATCTTTCACATTCCTCTTTAGGTCTCCCTTCGTAGAAGCATTTAGCTAGAGGATCTGCCTTAGAACGCAACATTATTGGGAGATAGCCAAGTATTATTTCTTCTGGCTCCCTCTCAATACCATTTTCCGAAACAACTACCTTTGCACGTATGGGCGCCCAATAGGTTAGATCACGTATCCTACACTCTAAAGGTGTCACAGGATGTTCACTACCATCACTTTCAACGACCATTGGCTCGCCAAGACTAACATCTATAATCTTGAACTCGTATTCTCTCCTAGGAGTGGCAATATGTCCAAACGCCTTAACTATTTCAGGCAGGTCTTTCTCTATAAACCTGTTAAATGAGTCAATGTGCTGTCTTACTAGCCCATACTCGTCAAAGAATGCTTTCATAACAATCCATCGATCTTCCATAGATGGGAAGGTTTGAGTGTTCGAGGCCAAGAACCCCCATCACCCCAAAACACACATTTAATAGCCAACAACATAACGATAGACTACGATCTCGCCTGCTGTAGGACTCTTCCTGTAAATCCTAATTATATCACCTGGCTTTGCACCAAGCATCCGAGCAACAGGATCTGTAACACGTATCCATGGCAACTGCTCAGGTCTTACACCTAATTCACGCAATATTTTAACAGCTTCCTCCGGAGGCACTATCTCATGTTTTGGCACAAGCTCGTGTTCAAGAATGTTAAAAGTCTTTTTTCGTTTAGTAGATTTTGGCATAAGTGTGACCCCTAGTTCGTCTAATGGGCTATGTATAGACGGGTTAATATATGGTGTCTTTGAGCATTAGCGTATTCTTACACGATTAACCTTCTTGTTTTGCCACGAATACCTTCGCAATCTTGATGATCTGCCGAATCCACATGCTGCACAATATCCTTTAGCTACATTGAATGCGTGCCTACCACACCTACGACATCTTATATGTGTTTTACCTTTACCCATTTTACCAAACGATGGCGTTCCTTTGGTCACGCTTATCACCCGCTTATAGGTGCAGGTGAAACCAATACTACATTATCGCCGCGTATAACTATTGTGCCAAGCTTTCTTGTCGAACCGTCTTCACGAACTTCTTCCGCCTCTTCTAGAACTATGTTAAGATGTTGATCGTAGCTCTTGAGCTTTCCTCTAACCTCTTTACCACCCTTTAACTTTACAAGTACTATATTTCCAATACTTTCTGCAAGAACCTTATGCGTTGTCTCAGCCATACTACTACCCGCTACAGCCCCTTATAGCCGACCAGCATATAAAGTCTAACTTGCTAGTTGCCTTTAGGGCATTTGTTATGAGGCGCTGGATGCTGTCTAAGCGTGATAGAAAGAAGTTGGAAGAAACGTTAGCAAAGCTTTACCCTCAACACATTCTACCAAAAGATGCTAGAGTAGAATATGCTATCATAGAGGACATAGAACTTGTAATAATAGACAGACTTCCTGCTTTTATAAAGCTCGATGACAAATTCATACCACATCTCCTATACCTGTTGAAAAGAGGGTATTCTTGGCTGCCCCAAATCATTGTTGATAGTGGTGCTGTTAGACCTATTAGTCGAGGAGCTGATCTTATGCGACCTGGTATCGTGGAGATTATAGGCGATTTCAACGCTGACGCTATAGTAGTCATTTTGGAGCCTTCAAGAAGGCTTCCTATAGCTGTACACCGCACATTATATGACTCAAAGACTGTTATTAGCATGGAGAAAGGTAGAGTAACAAAGAGATTACACTATGTCGGCGATAAATATTGGAAATTGGCGGACAAGATCCTCTAAGCAACACCGGCAAGAAGCAGGCTTTCCAATATCGTTGGAGTGTAAACATTAAATTCGTTCTTGAATCTTTTCCTTATACTGTTTGCCAGAGATCTTATAGCAGAGGGTTCACCATGGTTCAATATTACGTTCTTTGGTCTAGGTCTTATATTTTCTAAATATGCTAACAATTGCTTCTTGTCAGAATGTCCTGAAAACCCCTCTACAGAGACAACCTCCATCCGTATTTTTACAACTTCTAACTTACCTTCTGGACTAACTAGTGTTATTTCACGAGCACCATCCTTTATCTGTCTTCCAAGTGTACCGCGAACTTGATAGCTAACAAATATGAGCATATTCTTAGGGTCTTCAGCTAACATGTAGAGATATTCTACGGAAGGACCACCTTGCAGCATTCCAGAAGTAGCCAAGATCACACAAGGTTCATCTCCTTTCGCTATATCCTCTCTCATCTGCCGATTCTTCACCTTGATTATAAAGTCGTCTACAAATGGGTTTTCGCCGCGAAATATACGCTCTCTAAGTTGTGAAGAGAGTAGTTCTGGATACGAAAGATGTATTGCTGTAACCTCATCTATCATACCATCAATATATATGTTTATTCTTGGGAGCCATTTTCGCCTAATAGCATCGGAAATGACTAATAGGATCTCTTGTGCACGTCCTACAGCCATTACAGGTATTAGTACTTTACCCCCACGCGATATTGTTCTGCTTATATGTTCGATGAGCTCTTGTTCCGCTTCTCTCCTACTCTTCAATACAGTATCCCCATACGTGCTTTCCATTATCAAGGTCTCGACTCGAGGGAATGTATCATGTGCTTTGTCAAGCAGTCTAGTCTTACCATACTTAAAGTCGCCAGTGTAGACTATGTTATGTAGCCCTTCACCTATATGTAGATGAACAATTGCAGATCCTAGAATGTGACCTGCATTATAAAATGTTAACTTGATATCTGGTGCTATATCTGTGACTTCACCATACTCGAGAGGTATTGTATGTAGTATCATCTTTTTAACCTCGTGTTGGGTGTAAGGTGGTGTTTTGCCGCTACGCTGTATAATGTCAAGAAGGTCGAGCTGACTTAGCACCATGAGATCACGTGTAGGCTTTGTTGTATAGACAGGCCCTTTATAACCATACTTGAATAGATAAGGTACAAGGCCCATGTGGTCCAGGTGAGCATGTGTCACTATTACGGCGTCTAGCTCGTCTATTTTCAACTGATCAATATCGAGTCTTGGATACATATCATATGTACCAACAACAGCAGGGTTTATGCCTACATCGAGTAAAACGCGGCTTTCTGGTGTTTCAACAAGAATGGCAGACCTTCCAACCTCCATAAATCCGCCAAGCGCCGTTATCCTAACATACCTGTTCTCATATATTACTCCACGATGTATACGCTCACCTACACTACGAAGGAAGTTGAGTCTGTAACTACTTTGCTGCAGCATATGACTAATAACTCTGTTTACTGTTTTGGACTCTATAGGTGGAGCACGTACAACGTTAAGCCGCCAACCAGTTTCTACAAGGATTTTGTTGTAGATATTCCTGTTTTTACCATAAACTAGTCCTACCTTTTCAGCTTTGACTATGACTTCGCCCAACACCTCATCAAACTGTATATCTTTTATTCCTGCTTCTGGAGGTACTAATGATTTGATAATCTCTTTGGTCTCATGCTGGCTTTTGCGCACTTCCGGATCTGTTCTTATTACAATACGCTTTTTAAGTTCTTTCACAATCTTCTTAACTATTTCAGGATTGTTAACTATTACTGCAGGATTTTTTACATAAACAGCTATTTCTGGCCCTTCAAACTCTATTCTGGTTATCTGTGCCTCTGCAGGAAAGTTTCGAACTATCACCATTACTATATTTTTTAGGTCACCTCGCTTGTACATTGACTCGTACACCTCCTTTGCAACTAGAGAATGCTACTTTGCAACTATTCTTCAACACAGCTACTATCACCTATACACTCTTGGCATAAAGTTTGGAGAAGGTGGGCAACCGAGTAATTCTTGAATTGTAGAGTGCTTGCTTATATGCTTAGTTTTAGGTATTACCATCATCTGTGTAGTTTGTAAAATTTATGTTTAGTTTGCTAAGACGTTACATGTTCCGGCTTCAAATCAAACTTATACTCTTTATATACGTTCTTGCCTATGACGACGATATCTATGCCATTGCCTGTAAAAGCATCTCTTCTTATTGAAGCCAAAATTGCTCTTTTCACAAGGTTTACAGCATCTTCAACCTTCATATCCTCGCTATATGCATCCTCTACAATACCTATTGCAGTTACAGATCCTGACCCTGTTGCAATGTATTTTTCCTCGGTAACCATACCATATAAGTCTATGTTAAATAGTCTGGGCTTCTCATCATATCCTCCCAGGATAAGTTGTGCTATGAATGGAAACAGTCTGGCTGAGAACATTAGAGTTGATAAGAGGTTTGCAGCTACTGATATGGGCATTCTTGTACCTGTCTTTAACTCGTAGTAGAAGGCTTGGGTCTTAAGCCACTCTGCAAGCATCTGCGCATCAGCTACTAATCCTGCAGTCGTCATAGCCATATAGTCTGTCACCTTGATTATTTTCCTAGTACGTTTATGTGCAACATAGTAACCGGCTGTTGCACGCCTATCAGCACCTAGAACAACATATTCTCTAAGCCTAATACCAACAGTCGTTGTACCTGTATATATCTTTGCAATAAGTTTTTCATCAAATGGAGGATAGTAATACCTCAACCTCTTACACCATGTTGTCTTAGTAGCTACTCTCGGGGCTATAGAACTTGTTTAAAACTAGATAAAAAGCTCTTTGTCACATGTAGGTGTAGAGGGTCTAACAAGTTGGTCAGCGTTCACGAACATGTTATCGAACTTCCAAAACGTATTGTTATTGGAAGTGGCGTACTTAAAAGCGTTGGGAAAATATTTAGAGATTTACAGCTTGGCGAACCAATACTAATCGTAACCGGACCTCATGTAGTAAAAATGTACGCTGATCTTTTGATAGGATCGTTAGAAGAGGCTGGCTATCGAGAGATATACACGTTTATTGCAAGAGATGCTACGCGAGCTACTGCTGAAAATGCTGTTACAGCTGCAAAAGAGTATAAGGTAAAAACAATAATTGGATTTGGTGGTGGAAAAAGCATAGATGTTGCAAAATATACTGCTCATGTAGCCAATAGCGCTTTTGTCAGCATACCAACTGCAGCCTCACATGATGGTATTGCTTCACCTTTTGCATCTCTTAAGGGCATCTCAAGACCATATTCTGTAAAAGCACGAACACCCATAGCCATCATAGCCGATACGAAAATTATAGCTAAAGCACCTCGCAGACTTTTAATAGCAGGCGCAGGCGATTTAATAGCAAAACTCACCGCTGTGAGAGATTGGAGATTAGCACATAGACTTAAAGGTGAATACTATGGTGAGTACGCTGCAAGCCTAGCACTATTATCAGCAAAACATGTAATAAAATATGCATCAATAATAAGACATGGCGGCGAAGAAGCTGCCCGAATAGTCGTTGAAGGTCTTATTAGTAGTGGTGTTGCAATGTGCATTGCAGGATCCACAAGACCGGCTAGCGGATCCGAGCATCTATTCAGCCATGCACTCGACATGCTAGCCCCTAAACCAGCACTTCACGGCGAACAAGTTGCGCTAGGCACTATAATGATGATGTATTTGCATGGTGGAAATTGGCGTGCTGTACGTGCTACCATGAAACGGCTTGGACTACCAGTAACAGCTAAAGAGCTAGGCATAGAAGATTCAATAATCATTAAAGCATTAACTATAGCACACAAAATAAGACCTGAAAGATATACCATTTTAGGCGAGAGTGGACTTACTTGGGAAGCAGCGGAAAAGCTAGCTAGAATAACAAAAGTTATAGAGTGACCATATGCAAAAGCTTTTATCTGCGTAAAACTATGTTTTCTTCAAATACCACTTTGTCAACTTCCAATATATAGCGTTTAATTTCTTCAACAACAATTCGTTTTACGATTTCAGCATCATTCACATTTAATATTTTTTCATTAAATATGACTTTGGCAGTCTTTGATTGTGCATCGTACTTCACATTTACATCTTGACTACCTATCATAGGAGGTAATCGTCTTAGTATTAGATATTTCACCTTTTCATCGACAGACTCAAGCTTCTTTACTGCTTTAATGCGCGCTTTCACAGTACGACCAGCCAATGGATGGTTGAAATCTACAATGACTCTACCTCCTGTAACACTTCTAATTATAGCAGGTTTACCATCTATTTCGACAACCTTGTTGGGTTCTGGAACAATACCATGCTTCAAAAACTCTGTTCTAGGATACACCTTTATCTTGCTTGGATCTCTCTTCCCGAAAGCTTTTTCAGGAGGTATTTCGACTTCAACTTCCTTACCCACATCAAGCTCCCTTATCGCCTCCTCAAGACCACGGATTAGTCTACCTTCACCCACAATGACCAAACGTGGGCCATAACGTTCACGAGGATCGTATATACCCGCCTCTTTTGCCTTTTCCTCGCTAGTAGTATCTATTAGTGATCCTGTATCTTTAACCCAAAGATCATATTCTATAAGTACGAAATCTCCCTCGTTAAATGCCATAGCTACACCCCACTCCTTAAGTACCACCCAAGGTCGAGAACATTACGTATAAGAGGCTTACCCTTAAACACTGCGAACCTCCCATAACCCACAGCTTCGCCTTTAGGCCCCATAACTATATATGGTAGCTCACAATCAGCTGGAAACTCGACAATCTCAATAATATTGTTATGCAACACATCTTTACCATACAGGAAGTGCTTCATTCCCTCATAATTTACAACTACATATCCTTTGCGCGGTTTTATAAAATTTAGAAGGCCTAACATTGGCAAAAGCTTATCAAGTTGTTTCCGGAAAACATGTACACCCACGCTAACCATATGCGACCATGCAAATTCAATGACTCTTTTTAAGACTTTATCCATACAGGATTTAGATATTGCAAATATATCAATATACTTCTCAGCTTTTCTACATAGTAGTATAAGGTTGTCAGGCAGGTTAACATCGTAACATCTTTTGAGTGTATTATTGATCTCAGATACAATGGTGGTCTCACATAATATTTTTAAGTTTGAGTTTATCTTTTTACGAGTCTGCATATGGTGAAACCCTCTGTACGATGTATGTGAGGATACAATCGTACACAGTTAGAAGCTTCATTTAGAATGGGTAGGCCAAGATAGTCTGTAATACCCTT
>DQUB01000076.1 GCA_015662475.1 Pyrodictium sp. | reverse complement strand
TTGCGCATTTCCTTCCAGTGTTTGTGAAGTGTAGTGGATGGTGGTTGTTTGTGTACTGGTGTTTGCTTGTTCTCTGCTGGTTGGCTTCCTCGTATATATTCCTCTTGAAGTCTTGTAGGGGTGATGGTAGGTGAACGTTGCTCTCCTCTTTGCTGTAATGTTTGTGGTTTTTAGCGTTGTTGGTACTGCTATAGCTTGGTTTGCAAGAAGAGTTGGGCTGCAAACTATCGAGGACTTCTACGCTGCTGTAGGCAGGTTTGGCGGGTTCTTGGCTGCAATGACATATGCAGCTACAACCTATAGTAGTTTTATGCTTGTAGGGTTGGTGGGTCTTGCTTATGCTACTGGAGTAGGCTCTCTAGGCTTTGAACTTGCATATCTTCTTGCGACGATAGGGTTTCTCTGCCTATGGGGTTCTCGTGTTTGGATGCTTGCTAGGAGTAGAGGGTTTGTTAGCCCTTCCGAGCTTCTAAGCGGGCTTTATAGCTCGAGGCTACTTGGGCTCATCGTCTCTCTACTCTACCTAGTAGCACTCATACCCTACGTTTCTGCCCAATTTATAGGCGTAGGTAGAGTGTTTGAAGGTCTTGGTCTAGGTTTTACAACTGGTGTTGGTGCTATGCTAGTTTTGAGCATAGTATGGACTGTTTTGGCTGGTATGTGGAGTGTTGCTGCTACAGATGCTTTTCAGGGTATGTGGATGCTAGCTACCAGTTTTGGTCTTCTAGTATGGCTTGTAGGGTTTACCTCTAGCGCTAATGTTGATGTTGGAGTGGTGTTGGAGAAGTATGACCTGTTGAGTGTTGGTGGTAGGTTTTGGAGTCCAGCGGTATTCGTGTCCTTTACAATGCCGTGGATGTTCTTTGCAGTTACAAACCCCCAAGTTGTCCAACGGCTGTACACGCCACGTGATAGTAGTGCGTATCGCCGAATGGTGTTGATGTTTGCAGTGTATGGCCTCGTATTCACAGCATTTGTGGTCTATATAGGGCTTGTAGCTCGAGCTCTAGCAGACTACCACCTAATACCCTTGCCTAAAACGCGAGATCAGGTTACACCATGTCTTCTCGCAGTAGCACCACCACTACTTGCAGCAGCAACCTACGTGGGTATTGTTGCTGCAAGTCTATCGACTGTTGATAGTATAGTGTTGAGTATTGCTTCAGCGTTAGCGCGTGAGACAGGGAGGGGGAAGATGCTAGCTTACACCTCAATACTACTTGTCAACTTGGCTGCAGCTAGCATAGCACTTGTAAAACCAGCTCCTATAGTGGAGATGAGTGTGCTTTCATCACTTCTCCTTCTACCTCTTGCTCCTGCAACAATATATGCTGTGTATAGACCACATGAAGCCGTCAAGCATAGGTTGGCAGCGGTAGTGTCTGTGTTGGTAGGCGTACTAGTAGCTTTTACAGCAGCAATACTCCTAGGTCCACGCAAAACACTAACAACACTTGTTGCTGGAGCACCAATACCACTTCTAGTACTTGTAACCTCGACAATTCCAATCATAGCGTCTATCTTGGTAAAGAAGAGCTGATCTTGTGTCGGTTCGGGAGGACATCCTCACCTAGAACCACTCGGAGAAGATCCCGGGGTTTTCCTCATCCACACAAGACCCTCTACAGCCTACCGCAAACAGGGCATTGAGAGTTCCTCTCAACTCTAACCTCCTCGATAGTGTTTGAAACAGCGTCTATAATGTATACTGCTGAGGGAACCTCTCTACCTACAAGCAGTTTTATCGCTAGTAGTGCAGCGTGTGCAGAAGCTAATGCTGCAACAGGTCCTAGTATGGGGGTCCCCCTCTCCTCCCTGTCTGGAGGCTTGGGGATTACACAGCGCAGACAAGCGGTTTTGCCGGGGACTACGGCCATTGTCATCCCTCTCAAGTCTTCAGCTGCAACGTAGATCCAAGGCTTTCTATGTTCAACAGCGTATTTGTTTATCAGCATTCTAGAGGCTATACTGTCTGTAGCACCTATGATCAAGTCTACATCCCCTAAAAGCCTATCAACATTTTCTTCGCCTAGTCTTTCTCTCCTAGCCTCAACATCTACCTGCGAGTTTATCCTACGTATACGTTCAGCACATACAACTGCTTTTGGCCTCCCAACATCCTCCTCAGACAATATTGTACCTCTATTGAGGTTGTCGAGAGCGACAACATCGTGGTCTATCAAGACGAGTCTTCCAACACCAGCTCTCGCCAAAAGCTCTGCTACAAGAGTTCCAACACCACCACATCCAACAACAGCTACAGACGACTTTGCAAGTCTTTCTTGACCCTTAACACCTATTATCGGTAGTTGCCTAGAGTATCTCTCCAAGGCGTCTAGAAACCCTGGTTCTAAAAGTTTAGAGTTGTCAGTCAACTATAAGCAGTCTCTCAAACCATGCTACCACACGTTTTAGGTTTCACGTTAGAAGGTTGGTTGAGAGGCAAACAGTATAATGCTTGTACGCCACCACTCGGTAGGGTGTAAGGTTGTCGGGTAGTGTTGAGGAAAAGTTTATTGAGAGGGCTAAGAGGGTTTGGGATCAGCTAATCCGCATTGGCGAGCAGATAAGGGATGGGAGTCTAAGAAAGCTTGTTCTAGACATGCTTAGAGAGCCCAAGATAACATTTACACGTGTTGAGCCGCGGATAAGCTTTTGGGAAAGCCCTGCCGCTCCAAAGAAACACCATGCCTATCCCGGTGGCTTGCTAGACCATACGCTTGGCGTGACTGAAATCGCTCTAAGACTTGTTGAGGTTTACGAGGGGGTGTACGGAGCTACAGTAGACCGAGATCTAGTTATTGCAGCGGCCCTTCTACACGACCTATTCAAATACTATCAGTATGAGCGAGATCCGCTAACAGGTGGTTTTAGGCCTAGAAGCGACTGGTACTTTAGCCATGATTTCGCAATGGTTGCAGAGTTGACTGTGAGAGGTGCTCCAGACAAGCTTGTTAGAGCTGTTGCAGAAGTTCATGGCACTGTGCCTTTCAGCATGGTTGAAAGCCAGATAGTACATCAGGCTGACACAACAGACTCAGACTTTGTATCTAGACTCCAAGACATAGTCTGGCAAGTCTGTAGAGATCTCGAGCTTGAGATAGAAGGTGTTAAAGCGCTAAAGGTCTTCTACGATGCTATGAAGGCAGTCCCAATATTCGAATATGCAAAGATATACTATAGCCGTGGACGTGACGGGCTGAGAGAATACATCAAGAATCTATTAGGCTTAACAGGTGGCAAGCAATGAAGCTAGGCTCAGACAAGATTGTAGTATTGCTTGGCGAGTGGGAGGGTCAACGTCTAGCTATAGCGACAAACAGAGCCCATATAGCACAGGAAGACCCGAAAATACTTGCTGTATCACTGCCCAAAACAAGCAAGACGTACAGCTTTATAGCCAAGAGTAGAGCTGCGAAAATACTTCTAGTCGAACGCGAAGATGCTGAGAGAAAGAGACTCTTAGAACAGCTCGAGAAAGACCTAGACCCTTCAAAACTTGAGCTTGGAGGACAACACGTGGAAGCTAGACTAGAGCTCGTCGTAGAACTTGACAACTTCGACGTACTCTTCCTACGCCTTCCAAAAACTTCTACAAGCTCCAACAGACAGTCCTAGAAGACCCCTCTACCAAGAATGCTTAGGTCTTAACCTCTCCCCATCCATGCTTGGAGGCTTTCCAGCATTGTCTGGGAAGACTGTGTTGCCGGAAGAGTGGGTTGAGAAAGCCGAGTTTTTTAGAAGGGAGGCAAAAAGACATCTTGGCG
>DQUB01000017.1 GCA_015662475.1 Pyrodictium sp. | reverse complement strand
TTTGGCGGTCTATAGTCGCCAACACCTAAATCCATCGAGTTTGCGTATGCGGAGAGACGTACTAGCTCGTCTAGCTCAAAACTGTCTAGGTTTTCGCGTAGAGAAGCATATACCTGCAAGGCTACTAGATCGGCTTTCCGCTTATACTCTCGATACGGGTCTGGATTACCGCTCACCCTCTTTATTAGGCGGAAAAGCCGAGTGCCTAGAACAGCCGGGTTTTCAACACCTTCTTGCACCACTGCACGGTACATCTCCTCTAGAACAAGTCTCATCGCATGCCTACGCTCTTCCTCGCTTTCAAAGAGCCTTTTAACCTCTTGAAACCTAACCAGCATTTGACATGCAAAACACTGGCCAAACAACCTCAACTCTAAACCCCACACCACAAGCAGTGCACAGGATATCAGCTAGAAAGGTTAGCCTCACCCACCCCAGAATACCCTGCCAACCAACACTCCAACACCCCCTCCACAAACATCACAGCTCAACAGCCTATCATGCTGCTTGGCTAGTCTTGCTCAGCGTATAATAGTGGGTGGAGACCAACATTGTTCTCACAAGGAGTTTACAGGTGGTTTGATGAGACTTTTCGAAGTGCCTGGATGGCGTCTTGTTGAAATGCTTGTTGGAGGAGATATCGATCCAAGCGACTATGTTGCAGCAGTCTTTGAGAGGATAGAGAAGGTTGAGGAGAAAATCAACGCCTATATAACCGTTCGAGAGCGAGAAGCTGTTGAGCGTGAGGTTAAGGAGAGAGTTGAGCTTGCACGTAGAGGTAGAAGGCTTCCTCTAGCAGGGCTTCTCGTAGCTGTTAAAGACAACATCAACGTTAAAGGGCTGAGGACTACCTGTGCTTCTCGAATGCTTAGCGAGTACATATCACCCTACAACGCAACAGTTATTGAGAGGCTTGTTGAAGCTGGCGCGGTTGTTATCGGTAAAACTAACATGGACGAGTTTGCAATGGGGTCGACAGGAGAGACAAGTGCTTTTGGCCCTACGCGAAACCCTTGGAGTCTCGACCGTGTTCCAGGTGGGAGTAGTAGTGGTAGTGCTGCAGCTCTAGCAGCTGGCATGGCAACACTAGCTCTTGGAAGCGATACTGGTGGCAGTATTAGACTGCCGTCAGCATGGACTGGGCTTTACGGTTTAAAGCCTACCTACGGTCTAGTGTCTAGATATGGTCTTGTCTCCTACGCTGAAAGCTTGGAACAGATTGGGCCTATGGCTAGAAATGTACGCGATCTAGCTCTACTTCTAGAGGCTATAGCAGGTTTTGATCCTCGCGACTCGACAAGTCTAAACTACAGGTTTGAGTTTGGCGAGCTTGTAACAGCTGTTGAAAGGTTTGAAGAGTATAGGTTTAAGGTTGCTCTCCTAGAAGACCTTGTAGAGCACGAAGGCGTTGACGAGAGAGTGCGAAGGCTAGTCTATGCTGCTGCTAGCTGTTTTGAAGAGTTTGGCTGGGCTGTTGAGAGGGTAAAAGTTGGCGAGATTGTAGCCAAATACGCTCTACCAGCCTACTATGTTATCGCTATGAGCGAGGC
>DQUB01000006.1 GCA_015662475.1 Pyrodictium sp. | reverse complement strand
AGCAGCTTCAATAGCCATAGTAGCGATCATCACTTGGGCATACACTCTATCGAAGACCAGGTACACAGCTGTAACAGAGCCTTTTGTCAGTGGTGCAGAGTATGATGAGAAGGCTATGAACCCAACACCACTACTATACGTTGGCACTCTAGAAGACATCATGTCAAGCATGTACGGTGTTAGGAAAGAATATGCTAGAACATTTGCAATCGAATACTGGGTCTTAAAGTCGGTTAAGATTTTAGAGAAACCCTATGCACTTCTAGCTAGATTTGTTAGAAGAGCTGGACTCCCAGTAGTAGATTTGGAAGAGCTGCCCGAGAGATTCGACGATGTGTTCTACGCCTTCTTCTGGCTCATTGGTAGAGCGTTTAGTAGACTTGCAACAGCTGTTTCAAAAGTAGACAACATCATCTACGCCTTCTTTGGCCTTATTGGCCGTGTATTTGGCAAACTAGTGATTGCTACTCCAAGAATAGATAAAGCGATTTACGCTTGTCTGTTGTTTATCGGCACTATATTCGCAAAATTGATAGTGGCTGTCTCGAGAATAGATGATGTAATCTACGCATGTCTTAGATCCATAGGAGTCTCGTTTGCTAGGCTGATAAAAGCTGGCGTAAAGATTCAATGTGGAAGTTTACACATCTACCTACTCTACATCTACATCGCGTTTTTCATGCTATTGCTATACTATGTGCTTGTGGGTTGAGGGGGTGAAATGGGAGTGTTAGAGGACGTAATCATAGCTATTATTAATGCTGTTCTAGTGGTAGCTTTAGCCCCACTTTTCGAGGGCATAATTAGAAAGCTTGTTGCAAGGCTACAGGGCAGGTACGGACCGCCAGTTATACAGTCATACATAGATCTGGCTAAGCTGTTCAATAGAATGCTTCTTACAAAGCCTATGACAACCTCCGACATGCTCTACAATCTTGCACCTATCCTGGTATTCGCCACTACAGTAGTTGTAGCAGCACTTGTACCAACAATTGTTGCAAGACCACTAACTCTTGCTGATGTGCTTGTAATCTTCTACCTAATGGGTCTAGCTAGATTTGTCTACTCGATAGCATCATTCAATGTTGCAAACCCATTTGCAGTTGTTGGTAGTGCAAGAGAACACTTGCTAACACTAGGTGTAGAACCTGCAGCTTTGCTAGCAGCAATTATAGCTGTTCTCACAGTATCCTCACCAAGTGTATCGTGGGTTGCAGCTTCAATTCCACAAGAGCTACCAGTATGCTATTGGTGGTTTATACCAGCACTACTAGGTTTTCTAGCAGCACTACTTGCAGATCTAGCTCTACCTCCATTCGATGTTGCAGAAGCAGAGCAAGAGATAAGCGAAGGGCTTGCAGCAGAGTATGGTGGTCCACTACTAGGCCTATTCAAGCTAGCTATAAACTGTAAAAGACTTGTACTGTTAAACCTCTTGTTCGCGTTATTCCTACCTTTCGGTATGGCGGTAAATCTTACAGCTGTTGAGCTGATAGTCGGGATTATAGTCTACATACTGAAGGTTATTGGTGCTGCAGTTATACTCTCCCTTATGGTTGTTGTTGCAGCTAGACTGAAGATACATGATGTAGTGAAATATCTTCTCTACTCTCTCGCTTTTTCAATTACTGCGGGTATAATGTATATTTTGGGTGGGTAAAATGGTGGATGCCACATACACCGTATTGTTAGATCCGTGGCAGATAGCCGTACTAGATGTAGCCTCAATGTTAGTCCTCGTTACAGCAGCTGTGATAGCATTAACTAGAGATATGCTGTTAGCTGTGAGAACGTACGTGTTGCAAGCAATTATACTAGTTATCATGTTCTTGACAATAGGAGTAAAGTATAGTTGGTTTTTTGGCTGGTCTGCATCGGCTTTGATAACAAAAGTGATTATAGTGCCTTGGGTTCTCTTGTGGACGATCAATAGGACAAGGTATGTTGCTGAGAGAGAAGAACCCATACTACCTCTAGGAGCCTACGTACTTCTCGTCGCCGTAATATATGCTGCATCACTCATACTTGTAAGACACATGGTTTCAACTGCACATGTGTTAGCACGTATAGGTGTGGTCCCATTGTTGTCATCTCTGTCTCTTGTGGCACTTGGCTTGCTAATAATCACTGTAGCTAAAAATGCTCTCAAACAGGTTATGGGGATAATTTTGTTTGAAAATGGTTCGCACATCTTGTTAGCTTCAACGGCATTTCATGTCCCAGAAACAGTAGAGATAGGTATTGCGACTGACGCAGTAATATTCATAACCGTCCTCACACTACTAGCTTATAAGATGGTGAGAGTGAGGGGAGACATGGATGTGTCCAAACTTGTTGCATTAAAGTATTAGGGGGTGGGGTCCCATGGCCATGGAAACCCTCATGGCTGTATACCTTGTAGAGTTCATACTCGGTGTATACATAGCCGCAATGGCGCTATCCCTAATAAACTATCTAGTTGGAGAAGTGGCTACTCTGCTAGCCACCATAGCAGGATTTATGGCTTCAATGGGCGTTGCCTACATAGTGTTAAGTAGAGGTATTGTAGAGCCTATCCTTGGCGGCTTTCTCCTGCTGGATCCACTGGGCGCGTGGGGTCTGATAGCAGTATCCATTGTAGGCCTTATGAGTGCGATATACAGTATAGGCTACATGAGGAGTGAGGTGAAGATAGAGTCTGCTGTGGGGATAGAGAAGCTTAGATGGTACTACCTATTCTTCAACGCTACAATGCTCACAATGGTGCTTAGCGTTTTGAGCAACAACATCATACTGCTATGGGCTGCCGTAGAGGCAACAACGCTGGCAACAGCATTCCTAGTAGGCTTCCACGAAACAACAACAGCTCTAGAAGCTGCGTGGAAGTACGTTGTCATCTGTGGTGTGGGTGTAGGCTT
>DQUB01000161.1 GCA_015662475.1 Pyrodictium sp. | reverse complement strand
CTATCACCCGGGAGCTCTCGACCCTAGACTTAGCCGAGTCTTTGTCAACCTTTCACGTGCTCCGCCAGGTGGACTCTACTACGACCCCTTCTGCGGGACTGGCGGTTTTGCTGTTGAAGCTCTAATTGGGGGTGTAAACGTTGTTTGTAGCGACATAGACTCTAGGCTTGTTGGTGGTTCTCTGAAGAACATAAGCGCTTACAGCGACTATGCTCGCTCCTACCCTCTCTCAATCGTGCAAGCTGATGCTGTTCGCATGCCTTTGAGAGACGAGGTTGTAGATGCTATTGGGACTGATCCTCCCTACGGTAGGAGTATTTCGACGCGAGGACGGCGGCTAGAGGATATTTTGAGAGGCTTTCTAGAGGAGGCTGCTGTGGTGCTTAAGAGGGGTCGTTGGCTTGCTTTTGCTGTTCCTCACTGGGTAGAGCCTAGAGACCTAGTGGTCGATGTTGGTCTAGAGCTGCTCGAAACACACTTTATGAGGGTTCATGGGGGGCTTACACGCATTCTAGTTGTTGCACGTAAACCCTAGTCTTGGGTGGAATCTTGGAGGTTGGCATAGTGTTTCTCGGAACTTCTGCTGCTACACCAACACGCTACAGGGGGTTGCCAGGTCTAGTCCTCAAGTATCGCGGCTCATTGCTTCTCTTCGACTGTGGAGAAGGTACACAGCATAGACTTGTTGAGGCTGGTCTTAGCCCTCTAAAGATAAAGGCTATCTTCATAACACATCTCCATGGAGATCACGTGTTTGGGCTGCCAGGTCTAATACAGTCGATGGCTATGAACAATAGGAGAGAAGACCTCTACGTCTACGGCCCTAGAGGCATAGCTGACATGCTTGAAACAGTGTTTGAAGCTACCAAGTTTACACCACCATTCAACATACATGTTGTTGAAGTGGGTGGTGGAGAGAAGTTCAAGGTTCTCGATAGGGTTTGGGTTAGTGTTTTCCCTGTCCGCCACACTGTAGAAGCCTACGGCTACACTGTCTACGAAGAGCCTAGGCCTGGGAAAGTGGATGTTGAAAAGGCTAGAAAGCTCGGCATAGAGCCTGGCCCTCTCCTAGGCCTACTACAGCGGGGTATCCCGGTTAGTGTTGGTGGTAGGCTTGTTAGACCAGAAGAGGTTGTTGGAAAGCCTAGACCAGGCTTCCGACTAGTATACACGGGGGATACAGCTCCCATCGATGGGCTTAGAAAACTTGTTGGCTTTGACAGCGTTGACGTGTTGGTGCACGATGCAACGTTTACAAGCGAGTACGAGTTGGAAGCACATGAAGAAGGTCATAGTACAGCATTTGATGCAGCTAGAGCAGCTGTAGAACTTGGCGCTAAACTGCTCGTCCTAACACACTTTAGCGCACGGTACAAGTCTCCAGAACCACTGGTTTCAGAGGCTTCTCGACTCCACCCAAACGTTGTTGCTGCTGAAGACCTGTTAAAACTTCCAATAAGACTCTAATCCTTTGGCATTTCACGCTCGTAGACCGGTTTGCCCATTCGTGTTGGAGGAGCAAGCCAGTCTACGACTTCACGCGGGTTTTTAGCCTCTATGGTGAAGACTATTGGGCCTAGAGGAGCCTCTCTATCCATATCGACAAAGCTTAGTCTTCCAACATATGCAACCTGCTTGTTTATCTTGAAGGTTAGAGTTGAACCCTGTATGCCGCGTAGCATGTAGGAGCGAGCTGCATCTAGTATCCTCTCCCTCCTCAACAACTCGTGGAGCTTCCACAGGCTATGGTAGCTCCATGCTTCTGCAACAACCAATTTGTAGTCTCCAAAGTCTTCAACTGTTAGCTTGTCTGGCTCGAAAACGTTGAGTACAGCTCTCTTAACCTTCTCAACATCTTCGGTAGGTCTAACCTCCGCTTCAACTCTCACGTACACCATAGAGTAGCACCCTCCACACCAACTCTGCCAATCTTCTAGCTTCTTCCAATCCCCCCTCATTAACTATAGTGAAGTCGGCTGCAACACGTACAAGCCCTAAACCCCACTTCTCCTCAACACTATCACGGTACTTTAGCTCCTCAATGGTTTTAGGATCGCCAGGTCTACCACGCCTACTAAGCCTCTCGAATCTGGTCTTTAGAGATGCTTCAACCCACACAACAACAACCGTGCCATGCTGTCTGAAGACCTCGAGTTCGTATGGCGATCTAACACCGTCTATGACAACAAGCTTATGTGGTGTTGCAAGAACTTTTTCAACTGTCTTTACAGCTATAGCGTTTGGCCCGTAGACCTTGCGAAGCTCGTTTGCAACCTTCATGAGGTTTTCTACTGTTGGCTCTAAACCACGTCTTCTAACCTCCTCTCTAACAACATCGCCCATAACGAATACTGGTAGTCCGAGCCTCCTAGCAACATCTACAACCACACCTTTACCTGCACCAGGAAAACCTGCAACACAGACAAACAGTCTACGTTCCACCAAAACTCTAGCCCAATGCATGTTGGAGGCTACTGTTTGTGTTAAAAGTAGTCTCTGTGTTTGGCGGAGGTGGAGTGAAAGGGGCTAGAGTTCAACTGGTCTGTTTGGGGGATGGTGTGGCTAGTCTCTATCGAATGTGGCCTGTAAGAGCAAAGCTCTACTGGTCTGCATCTAGGAATGTTCCGATGTACCATGTGGATGATCGAGACGACTGTTTTGAGGTTAACATTGTTGCTCCAGGCGACTATAGACTTGGTCTTGAAGGCGACTATAGGAGGCTTAGAGAGGCTATAGTCAACGAGTTTGGCTCAGATAAGCTGTACAGGATGGTCTTTGAGGGGAGAGTAATAGTGTTGAATAAGGTGCCATACATGGACGAGATGAAAGAGGTTATCGTGGATGGCGGGCATGCTGGAAAACTGTACTTCGACCCCTTCCGGCTATCTTGGCGTTTCCGCCTCTCCCGCTACACAGCAAGACTTGCTGTTGAAGAGGGGCTTGTCCACGTCTACCGTCTTGGCCGTGGCGAGAAACCACAGCCGATAATCAGGGTTAGCTTGGATGCAGAAGAGGATGCACAAGTGGTTATCGTTGATTGGGAGGGCGAGCCTGTAGCACTAGGCTACTATCGTGGTGGAGCTATACACTTGCAGACTAGGTTTGGTGGTGAACGTGAACCTCTCGAGAATGCTCGCCGCTCTACCATCGATGACGTGTTGAAGGCGAATGCTCTCTTCCTAGAAGAGCTTGTGTCGAAAGCACTAGCCTTCATACACGTTATGAGGGAGAAGACGAGCGATAGACCTCTACTAGTCAGCTTTTCTGGTGGCAAGGATAGTCTTGTAGCTCTGCATCTCACGTTGAAGCTTGGGCTAGACCCCATCGTAGTTTTCAACGATACTGGGCTTGAGCTTCCAGAGACTGTTGAGACGGTATATAGGACTGTTGAGAGGTATGGGTTGAGGTTGGAGGTTGCATCTGCTGGTGATGCTTTTTGGCGTGCTGTTGAGTTCTTTGGGCCTCCAGCTAAAGACTATCGATGGTGTTGTAAGATTGTAAAACTTGGCCCTATGGCTAGACTTGTCAACAGTAGATGGCCTCGCGGCGCTCTAAACATTGTTGGTCAACGTGCTTTTGAGAGTCTTGATCGTGCTAAAACGCCGAGAGTTTGGAGGAATAGGTGGTTCCCACAACTGCTAAACATAAGCCCGATACAGTATTGGAACTCGTTCATGATATGGCTCTACATTTTCAGAGAAAAGCTAGACTACAACCCACTCTACAACCTTGGCTACGAGCGTATAGGCTGCTACATGTGCCCTGCATCAAGCCTAGCAGAGTACAACTACGTGTCACGCACACACCCAACACTGTGGAAACGCTGGTGGAATGTGCTGGAGAGGTGGAGGTGTAAGCTGTGTCTACCGCCAGAGTGGAGTAGGCATGGTTTGTGGAGATGGCTTGGGCCAGCAGAACAGAAGCTTCGTCTAGCTCGGAGACTCGGTGTTGAAGAGAGTGTGTTGGGTTGGAGAGACTGGTTTGAGAAGTGGAGCTGGCATAGGCCGAAACTTGAGGAGAAAGGAGATAGAGTCGTCATAGCATTTAGAGAGAAGCTCGACTCCAAACCTCTAGCCGAACAGGCACCGGTATTGGGTAAGAACTGTAGTGTTGGTGGTGGGGGTGGAAGGGTTGTTGTAGAGACTCCTATCGCCATCTACAGCTTTGACGGTGTTAGGCTAGAGGTTGTTGGCAAGCATGTGCAGGGGGATAGGCTTCTCGAGGAGGCCTTTGATGCCCTCAAAATAGTCTATCGCGGCAACTACTGTGTTGGCTGCTTCTCCTGCGAGTCAAACTGTCCACGAGGAGCCATAAAGGTTGTAGGTGGAAGACCTATAGTCGATGCTACCAAGTGTATCGCGTGTAGACTCTGCCTAGACGTTTGCCCAATAGCAGAAGTCTATGTTGAGAAGATTGAGGTAGCGCGTTTG
>DQUB01000130.1 GCA_015662475.1 Pyrodictium sp. | reverse complement strand
GGTGCGGGGGGTGGGATTTGAACCCACGCAGGCCTACGCCATCGGGTCCTCAGCCCGACCCCTTTGACCTGGCTCGGGCACCCCCGCACCATGAAAATGGTGTGTTGTGTGTCGGGGTTTTTAGGGCTAGCGTTCATCCTCTACGATGTTGCTTTGTTGGGGTTTCTAACATGTTCTACTAGTGCTGGGGTTTGCTTTGAAGCCTATCTACAGGTGTAGGGTTTGTGGTAGATTTGTTGAAGAGCCTTTCCACTGTGGTAAGCCTGCGGTATTGGTTATGGATGGTGTTCGTCGTTTACGTCTTTCCAAGCTTGTTTCAGGTCTTTTGCGCCATTTCCCGTGGGAGGCTTGTTTGGAGCTTGATGAGGGTGGTTGGGTTGATATTGACGTGCTTGTAGAGGGTATTAGGAGGTGTTGGAGGAATCGTGAGCTCTATCAGTGGGTTACTAGAGAGCACATTGTTGCTCTTGCTCTTCTCGATCCTAAGGGTAGGTTTGAGCTTTCCAATGATGGTAGGAGGATTCGTGCAGCCTATGGCCATAGTGTGAAGGTTAAGATCGATCGTAGACCTCTTAGTTTGGAGGAGCTTCCAGAGAAGCTCTATCATGGCACTGTAAAACGTGTTCTTGAGAACATTTTTCGTGAGGGTATTAAGCCTATGAAGAGGCTTATGGTTCACCTTACAGATCGTTTTGAAGATGCTGTTGAAACTGGTCGTAGGCATGGATCTGACGTAGTTGTTCTCGTTGTTGATCCTCGCTGCCTAGTTGAGAAGGGCTATGAGGTGTACAAGGCGGGCCGTAGTGTCTACTTGGTAGCTCGTGTCCCCCCAGAGTGTATTGTGGAGCGTATCTTTGTCAGCTAGAAGGAACCCTTATCATCTTCTTCAAAACTATAACACCTATGTCCTGGTGGAAATTCGGCTTGAAGGCTGTTATTCTTGCAGGCGGTTATGGTAAAAGGCTTAGGCCAATCACAAATACAATTCCTAAACCACTTATTGAAGTAGCTGGAAAGCCTATTGTAGAGTGGCAGATAGAGTGGCTTAAATTCTACGGCTTTAGAGAGATAGTGTTGCTCATAGGCTATCTCCGAGAAAAAGTTGTTGAGAGACTTGGTAGTGGTAGTCGTTTAGGCGTAAAGGTTATCTATGTTGTCGAGGACGAGCCTTTGGGTACAGCTGGTGCGCTAAAGAATGCTGAACATGTTCTCCGCAACGAGGACAAGTTTATAGTGGTTAATGGGGATGTGATAACAAATCTTAATCCGCTCAAACTGTTAGAGCTTTTAAAGTCGAACAAGAGCATAGTTGGTGTGATTGCAGCGGTGCCGTTGAGGAGCCCCTATGGAGTGATAGACATTGGAGATGATGGTAGGATACTCGGGTTTAGAGAGAAGCCGATAATAAAAGACTATTGGATGAATGCTGGAGTCTATGCTTTCAAGCCAGAGATATTGGAGTATTTGCCTGAGAAAGGTGATATTGAGAAAACAGTTTTTCCGAGACTAGCTGAAGAGGGTAAGCTCTACTCTGTCAAGTTCGAAAACGTGTATTGGAGGAGCATAGACACTCACAAGGATATTGAGGAGGCTAGTAGAGAGCTTAGCCATGCAACTATATTCGCCCATCTCTAGCAGCAGTCTAACACTATAGATAGTCTTGAAACTCTAACTCTACACCCAAACCTTGTTCCAAAAACCTCTATAAAGCCAGAGACATAGGCTTTTGCAACCTCGCCAAGACCTGTAAGAGGCACTATGAGGGTGCAGTGTCGGCGTAAAGGCCTAGTTTGGGGGTTCACATACCTTGCTATAGAGTCTAGAAGCTCTATCTTCTCGACAGGATCTTGACTATCTCCTCCATCGCCGAACATTGCAAGCTGTATAACGGCTTCTGCAACCTCTCTACCAGCACTTCTAGCCTTCTCAACACACTCTTCAACATCTCCTCCAAGCTGGTCTAAGAGGAGTAGTGGTACTGGGCTTGCACCTACACTCCTCAAAGCCTCTAGGAGGAAGAGCGTGTCGCTTCTCCACCCATGCTCTAACACCATGAGAGAGGCTCTTAGAAGTCTCTCAACTAGTACGCGTAGCGGAACACCTTCCCTCTCAGCAACCTTCTCTAGCTCGAGTATAACATCCTCGCTAATCGGTACTAGGAGCCTCTTACCCAACTCCTACACAGCCCCTCCCACAACACAGTCTACTCAGGCAAAGTCTCGGTTTAAGCCTCTAAACCTCTAAGTTCAACTACAAGATAGGCACCACTCTTCCTAGCATCCAACCCATAGGCTTTAGCAGCAGCCTCTATGACTAGCGCTGTGTGAGAGTTTAAAGGTGCTAGTATACGCTGCCCTGTAACAGCTGCTCCAAGAGTTCTAGCTAGAAACCTTATGAGGAGAGCTCCGTCAATACCGAATTCACGTAAACCAGCAAAAAACTCTTGCAAGCTTTCAGCAACACATCCCTTCTCGGTGCAAGCCAGCACGGCAATTGGAAGAGGTATTGCTCCAAGCGAGGCTAGAGTTTCGTAAAAGTATGCGTTTTCAAGCACGTTGACAGGATCTACACCTCGAGAGTCAAGTTCAACTACAAGTTTTAGAATACGTCGCAAGAAGCCCGCAAGAGTAGCCCCTCTCTTTGCAGCAATTTTCTTTACAGCTTCAGCAAGTTCAACGTCAACAGCTATATTGCGTCTCTCCACCAAACAGTGCACACCAATACAAATGTGTGCATCTGCATGGCAAACATGATAAGTGTTCCGCTGGTAACCTATACGGGTAGGGTAAAAAGCTTGGTAACACCAACAATGCTTCTAGGCACACGCCCCATTCTATCACGTCACGCTATGGAGAGAATGAGGGAGAGAAGAGTTGGCCTAGAAGAGGTGTTGGAAGCTCTCGAAAACCCTATCCAAATACTCTACGATGAGTGGAACGATGTCTACATAGCAGTTTCTCCAACAGGAGTTGCAGTTGTCTACGCCTATCGAGGACCCATAACAGAGATAGTTACGGTGATGACGCGGAAAGAGTACGAGGCTTTAGTCTCGAAGTATGGGAGGAAAAGGTATAGGGTCATAGCATAGCGAGGCTGTAAACAAGTATCGAAGCATATATCGGTGCTGTTAGAGGGTCAGTCTTCATGTGAAGCTCTATCAGTTTAGGCTGGCGAGATGGCATCATCATACTCGCTTTAAACCTTGCTTCTCTAACACTATCCTCCTCCACATCGGTACAAAGCAGTACAACGTTTCGTGAAACCTTCCCCGTAGACAACCTTTTAACAAGCCCAGCAACAGTCATCATCGAAGCTTGAACACCTTTGGCTTCGAAATAGGATCTCAACAGTATAGCAGCAGGTTTCATGGTTGGTGTAAAAGCTATAGCAACATCACCACTAACACTTTTAACAGACTCTATAAAGTCACGGTATTTCTCGACAAGCTCCTCCACAACCTCTGCATAGTTTCCAATCTCGCCTCCAAGCCTATCAGTTCTAAAACTCTTCACACCCTTTCTCCTACCAAGCTCAAACCCCAACTTAGCAGCGTAGAAGAGAGCTTCCAAAGTAGCATTACTGCCAAGTAGAACTCTGACATGAGGTTCACCAAGTCTAGCCTCGATTATAGGGGGTGTAGGTGGTGCTACTATCAGCAACCTTGTACCGGTAAGTCTAGCTGCATTTGCAAGTCTAGCGAGAGAGTTTTCAACACCCTCTTCAGCAAAAACAGCAACACGCGTATTAGCAACAGTAGTCTCCTCCTGGTATGCGAAAACATGGTATGTTAGATCTTCGCCGGAATGAATCTCGACGT
>DQUB01000033.1 GCA_015662475.1 Pyrodictium sp. | reverse complement strand
CATCTATGTTCTTCATGACGATAATACCCATGGTCTTCGCGTGCCTGACAGCAGCAGCGATAGCGGGGAAAACAAGGTCAAAGCCAAAGCCGGGCCCACCACAGGAAGAGGAGCCGGGCAAGGTGGAGGGGAGGGTGGACAAGGCATTCCTCGTAGAAGCAACGATATTCCTAACGCTGAAGATACTGCTTCTAACGTTTAGACATGAGCTGGGAGTCCCTCTAAGCCTAGCGGCGGCAGTAGGTGTGGGAGGTCTTACACTAGCACGACTAGCGCACAGAGACGTGCAAAGCGTCGTGAAAGCCTACCGTGAAGGCTTCGAATGGAAACTACTACTATTCCTAGCAGGAGTCTTCACACTCTCTGGGGCCTTCGCAAAACACAGTCTAGCAACAGCAACCGCACAGGCAATAGTAGATGTTGCAGGGCATAACCCACTACTCATAACAAGCTTGCTAGTCTGGGCATCAGTCGCAATGTCAGCATTCATAGACAACGTGCCCTACACAACAACAATGCTACCAGTAGTCAAAGCCATAGCAGAACAGATAGGAGCAAAACCAATAACAATTGCATGGGCAATACTCTTGGGAACAACGCTAGGGGGAAACCTAACCTACATAGGAGCCTCAGCCAACGTAATGGCAGTCAGACTACTAGAAAAGAGGGGCGTAAAGATAACATTCGCCCAATTCACGAGAATAAGCATACCATTCAACACAGTAAGCGTGGTAACAGGATGGACAATCTACGAACTAACATGGATACTACCACACATGTGAAAAACAAGCAGAAAGGTGGCCTCCTGATAGTGGGAGCCAAGCTACACTCCCCGCGAAAAACGGAAAGGCAGATGTTGGCGTCAGGCTTCTAGACCAAGACTGTCAAAGACCTTCAGCCCAGCTGGACAGTGGAAAGCACTGGTAAACACATGCTGTTGGAAAGACCATAGTCTTTGCCTAGCTCACCACCTTCTCTCCCATACTTTAGGATGGTTGGAGAGACGAGGTAGAGTGGTACGTGTAGGGTTATTTGGTGCATGATAGTCTTCGTCTCATGTACCATTCTACCGTTTTTGCTAGCCCTTCTCTCAATCCTGTTTTTGGTTCGAAGCCTAGCATCTTTCTAGCCTTGCTTATATCCGCATAGCTATGCCTAATATCGCCGGGACGGGGTGGTGCGTGGATAGGCTTTAGCTCTTTTTTGCCTGCAAGCTCCAATATCAAGTTGACGAGGTCTTTGATCTTCACGGGCTTCCCCGACCCAATATTGTATATTTCGTCGACATACTGGGTCTCAATGGCCCTCTCTATAGCTTCAACAACATCTCCAACGTAGACCATATCCCTAGTCTGCATACCATCACCGTAGACTATGGGGGGCTTACCAGCAGCAATCCTCTCTAAGGTCTTAACAACGACACCTGCATAGCTGGGATTCTGCCTAGGACCATAGACGTTGAACAAGCGCAACACAACGTAGTGTTTGCGAGCAAGCCTACACATAGTCTTTACCAGATGCTCTCCAGCCAACTTCGTCACACCATAAGGGTTTGTAGGATTTGTAGGATGTTCTTCGGAAACAGGCAATCTTCTAGGCTCACCATACACAGCCGCCGAGCTAATGTAAACCACTCTCTCCACGCCATACTCCAAAGCCTTCTCAACAACCACACTAGTACCATACACATTCACATACGTGTAGAGACTAGGCCTACGAACAGACTCTTCAACATCAACAAGAGCAGCCAAATGCACTAGTACATCAGGCTTAAACAGCCTAACAACCTCCACCACCTGATCTGGGCTCGTTATATCGGCAACGCGATACCCCACCCCACCTTCTTCCAAAGCTCTCACAGACTCTCTAGTAGCCCTAGAAAGATTATCAAGACCATAAACGTCATAGCCTCTACACCTCAAATACACCGCCAAATGCGAACCTATAAACCCACAACAACCGGTAACAAGCACCCTCACTCTACAAACACCCTCCCCACAAAGCAGACAAGGTAGACAAGCTAGAAGCAAAAACTATCCATGCTAGCCTCAAACCACAAATAGAACCTTGTAAACGGGGAAACAGAGCATCTGCGTAGAAGGCCAACCTCTACCCTCTAGCCTG
>DQUB01000209.1 GCA_015662475.1 Pyrodictium sp. | reverse complement strand
AGCTTGTTGAGAAGTTGAGAACATCTATAGACTCTTGCCGTGAGCGTAGTGAGGCTAGATTTGGAGAGCTTACAGAACACCTTTCAAGCCTGTTGACAGGAGATGTTCGTGTCCATGTAGTGCCCATGCTATGGCCTGAAACACAGCCGGGTAAGGCTGTTGATCTAGAGTTGACAATGGTGAATCTTGGAGGTGAAGTAGAGGTTTTAGATCTTGATACAGTTGCTCTCTTCTCACAGACAAACGCTGTTGCATTCATTAGAGGTGATGGTGATCGTTTTGGCACAATTACAACCCCAAAGAAGCTCTATAGAGTTGTTGGGGAGAGAGTTGAGGGGCTTAGAAAGGCCTTTGAGAGCATAGGCTTGGAAAGAGAATCGCTTGTATACGCTTGGGATTACATGGTTGAGAAGCACATGTGGGAGTATCTTAAGAACACGCTTCTACTCGAAGCTCTTCTAGGTGGTAGACTCTTAGTAGTCTATGTTGGAGGTGACGAAAACCTCTTCATAGCACCTATCGAGGGCAATACCCCCTACGAGAGGGTAGAAAGACTGTTTGAAAAACTAGAAGTGTTTAGAGGACTACTACTCTACACTCTAGCTAAGCCGATAGCCAGTGTTGCAGGTTGTAGTGTTGGTGATGTTGTAGAGGTGTTGAAGAGTGTGAAGGTGGGAACTCTCACATCTGCTATTGTTACAGCATCGCCGAAATTCCCCTCCTACTTTGCTGTTAGCGTGCTAGATGAAGGTTTAGAAGCTGGCAAGGAGGTTTAAAGAGACTCAATTCTAACCCATACTCTTACAAGCATTGAGCTTGAGTGGGTGAGTCGAAGGTGGGTTGAGGAGGCTATTGCACCTCTAATCCCAGCCCGAGAGAACGTCTCTAGAGAGGTTGCAAGAGCCTATAGAGTGTTCTACTTGTCGTCGGAGATTGTAGATGTTGTTAGAGGTGTGCTAGACTACTGTGTGAGGAGGAGGCTAGATTGGAGAGAATGTTTTGACGAGATTAGCTCCACCATAGACACCGTATACGCTTCCAAGGAGACCCTCTTCGACCCGTTGAGGAGGATTGCAAGGTCTATCGCTTCTCTAGGCCTTCCCAGGCCTGGATACGCATCTTTTGAGCTTATGAAGCAGATTGAGCGTGGTGTAGGCTAGCCATGCCAGTCTACTCTCTACACCTTCTAGTGGAGAGGATAACGGCTACAGAGCCTCTACAGGGAGTTGCTACTGCAGCTTACAGAGTCTCTCTAGACTACGTCCCCGCATCACAGGTTTACGGGCTTGTATTGAAGTCTCTTGTGCTTGAAACCCTAGACCCTGGAAAGACCACCCTCGACATCCTCGAGGACGTGCTTAGGGAGAAAGACTGTGTAGAGGAGGTTAGCCCAGCATACCCCTATAGCGAGGATGTGCAGGAGATGGTTCTAGCTCGAGAAGACTTGGACACACTATCCCGTCTAGAGGGGGCTAGTGAACCTTCAGTGTTTTGGGGGCTTGTAGAAGTCCCAAAACCCGTCAAAAAGCTATTGGCTGAGAGAGGCATTGAGTGTGAACGTTTACCCCTCACACTACTAGTAGTCGTGGGCTCTGTACTCCTAGACGATAGGCTGGCACGGTGGCTCGAAGATGTTTGTAGGTCGACTAGACTGGTGTTTGGCAAGAGGTACCGTGTAGGCATAGCGTTTGATAGAGTTAGGAAAACAGCTCTTCACGGCTACTTCTACGCGTACCAGTACACGTTTACAGAGCACCCTCACTACATAGCGACAATCTCTACTAGAAGGCCATTGGAGGGTCTTGAACACCTTTTGAAGGCTTTGGGTGTAGGGTATAAGAAGTCTATGAGCAGCTCTATAAGCGACATTGTTCTCAGCAGGACTAGGGCAACAGCACAGGTCCAAAATGCGTTGAAGAGGCTTGCTCTAGATGTTCTAGAAGCTGTTGGGAGAGAGGGTGGAAAGGGGAAACTTAGACTGCTAGTCTACGCCTACGATAACAGCATATTCCCGCTCAAGAGGTTGAAAGGGGAGATTGTAGAGCTGTGGGTTAATAGAAGGGATAGGGTCTACTTGGAGATTACAAACAGGTTCTATGTCGTGAACATGTACTCCTACACAATAGCCTCAAAAGGAAGCTATATGGTTCTCGAATACGACAACATGGTAGACGCAGTTGACGATATAGAGGCTGTCTATGAGAAAGCTCCAGTGGAAAGCTTTAGGGTGGAGAAGGTTGTAGACCACGGGCTCCTACCGGTTTTTGATTGGGAGAGATCGCTGGTGCTAGACAAGGTGTTCAAGTCCCTCCAAAACATAGCCGTTATACCCTACTTGGAGGTGGAGAGGGGGTGAAGCTAGACACTCTGGTTAGAGAGTTGGAGTATAGCTTTGTAACAATATCGCCTCTCCACGTGGGTGGTGAGAGAGGGGTACACCCATCCCTGGTAGACCTAAAGGTTGAGAGGAGAGTAGAGATTGTAGATGGTAGAGTTAGGGAAGTTGTTGTAGTGCCTGGTTCTACCATCAAGGGTGTTATGAGGCACACATTTGAAGACCTACTTAGGCTAAAAGTGTTGGAGGAACTCTCCAAATCCTCCGCTGGGCAGAGTGGCCGGCCAACACCCTTGCTCGAGGTTGTGGTTGAAGCGCTGTCAAGGGTTGTTGAAGGTCTGAAAGAGTTGTTTGGTTGGGGGAGGGAGAAGGCTGTCGAGTTTCTAGCTCGTCTGCTTTCTCGAGAACAGCAGTTCCTATCTGAAGACACTATGGCACTACTACTCCGAGACGGGCATGCTGCTTCACAGTGCGTTGATCTGGTTGGTGGAGAGCTTGGAAATAGGCTTGCGGGAGTCGAAGGTAGGGTTGTGCGGAAGCTTGCCTATATGGTGTGTGCTACTCTACCCTCACTCTACCCCCTCGTATGCGACCCCACATCGCCCAGCACATCCTGTATACCCGATATATCGTTGGTGGAGGTTGCGAGAGACCGTGGTGTTGCAGCACGCTTCCTCCTAAACATTGCATTGGCTAGAAAAGCTCCACTCGTGGTAGAGGTGTGCCCTGTATGCCTCCTCTTCGGGGCACCTGGGAGATCATCGCCACTAAGATTCCTAGATGCCAAGCCAGACAATTTGGATCTAAAGGTGCTTCCTCTACAGACTAGGGTGTCGATAGACAGGTATACTCTTGCGGCTAAAAGAGGGAAGCTCTATACGCTAGAATACGTGCCTGCAGGAACAGTATTTAGAGGCAAAATACGCGTTGTAACCCCCCTACTACACCCAATCTACGCAAACAACATCGACAATCTACTAAAATACCTGTTGAGAATGGCTGGTGAACGCATGATAGGAGGCTTAAAGTCGACGGGAATGGGCCTAGTGTACGTGGAAGACCCCTCAACAACAAACCCCGTAGATGAGCTGTTCAACAGGTTTGTTGAGCTGTTAAGAGAGGCTGTGAAAAGAAAACGTCTGGAGCAGGTGAAGGAGGTTATTGAGGAGAAACTTGTAGCCTATGGGCTCGACAAAGAAGATGCTGAGAAGACGGTGAAGGCCATTGATGTCGTATTCGAATCCTACAAGAAGATAGTTGAGAAGTTAAAGCATAGCTGAGTGTTGGGGGTGGAATTGTGAAGGTTTCACCATCAACACTTTATCTGTTGAAGAGTAGGCTTGAAGAACATGGGGTTAGAAATAAGCTGTTGTTGTCTGAGCTGGTAGAAGAAGTTGATGTTGAAATAGCAAGACTTCTAAAGCCGAAAGAGGTCCCGTACATCTCAACAGACAAACTCTTTTTGAAACTTGCTATTTTCATCTCAAAGACCATGTTCTAGGAGGGGGTGTATGATGGGGCAAAGTGGAGAGATAGAGTTCATCGTGCCCCTACGACCCCACAGATACGAGCTCATACTAGCATTTGAGGTTGAGACGTTGACAGAGTTGTGTGTTGGAGGTTCAGCTTTAGATGTT